>CAZMSS010000217.1:0-5061 GCA_964568965.1 uncultured Verrucomicrobiota bacterium
CTCCATACTCCAATAGTACTTCGTTCGCCGTGTCCGTCAATTCGGGGCAACCTCAAAGCCAAGTTCTGACTGCCCTTCAAGCCACCCAGAACGACGTTAACCGTACCATTGGCATTTACCAGCCCGTTAACCACATAGCTGAGATCCACCGTGCTGTACTGGAGGCTGAGCGGACGGTAAGGAGAGACGCTTCCGCTCCCGATGGGAACCGTATCACCAGTATAGGTGTTGTCATAACTTCCCACCCCGCCACCCCCCGCACCATTCAACCTTAAACCGCCACAGGCAACGTAAAGGTTTCCACTTCCTGAAATCGGGCCCATCCAGGCATAAAACCCGTTGTTCCCGAACGTCCCGCCGTTGGGTCCGAGCACAAGTCCGCGGTGTGTGCCGGGATTATCCACACTCCCGTCCAGGGTGCCGCCATTAAGGGTAACACTATCCGCCACCAGGCTGACGGGATCCTTCCCCAACGCCACGCTGTTGTTGACGCCATAAAAGATCGACCCGCCGTTCACCACGGTCTTGCCCGTGTAAGTGCTCGAACCCGAGAGGGTCAGCTTGCCTGGCCCGGACTTTACCAGACTGACCGGGTTCGCGCCGTTATTGGTGATGACCGAGGAAATCGTGACCCCGCCGGTGTTGTACTGATGGACGATCAGATCGTAACTGCCGCTCCCGCTGCCTGCGGTCAGCGACCCGCCTGAGATTGTGAAGGCATTCCCCCCCGTGATCAACACCCCGCCGCTGTTCAGGGCCAGGGAATAGGTCCCCAGCGCCAGCGACTGGGAGGCCGCCGGATTTTCAACCTTCCAGGTGTTTCCCGTGATCGCGCCCGTCAGGGCCGTGTTATTGGCGGTTTGCCTGTAGTTGGCCGTACTGTCCCCGCCAGCCGTCGGCAGGGTGGTATTGTAGCCCCCGTAGGCGCCAATCCCGGAGGCAGCCCAATCGACATTGGTACCGCCGTCGGACGTGTAAACAATGCGGCTCCCGTAGATCCCCGTGGCATCAACGCCCGACGACGTCGTGATCGCGGCGGCGCCGCTCGTGCCTGCAGCCTTGCCGACCAGCAGGCTTGAGCCGGCGTTCGTGGCCGTGATCGTGCCGAGGTTCAGGGTCGCTGTCCTTCCGGCGCCGTTGGGGTTGATGAGGATCTGCCCGCCGCCGGCGTTGACGTTCAGATTGCCGAGGGTCTGGGTTGTGTCGCTGCTGCTGTTGCCCTTGAGATACAAGGTGCAACTGTTTGCCAGCGTGAGCCGGTTGGCGCTGGCGATGAGATCTGTCGGCGTCCCCATGCTGGTGTAATCCAGCAGATTGGTGCCGCCGTTAACAGCCAGTCCGCCGGCGAAGGTGCTGCCGGTCGAGCTGTTGAGGGTAAGCGTGTTGGCCCCCAGCTTGACCAGGCCCATGCCGGCCTTCGTGATGGCGGTGCCATTCGTGAAGTTGCCGCTGGTCGTGTCGATACCGAAGCCCCCCCCGGCCGCGAAGGTCACATTCCCGTTGGCCAGGAGATTGCCGATTTCCGTTTCGGACCATTCAACGGGTGACGCCAGGCCGACGTTGACCGCCAAGGTTCCCGCGCTGCCCACCGAAATCGGGGCCGTCGTGTAGTTCGGCAGGGCGGCGGCATTCTTGACCAGTAACGTGCCGTTGCTGATCACCGTGCCCCCGCTGTAGGTGTTGGCGCCGTAAAGCGCCAGTACGCCGGTCCCCGCCTTGGTCAGTGAGCCGCCGCCGCTGAGGATGCCGCGATAAAGCGTGTCCTGGTTGTTGACACCGACGGTCAGGGCGACGGCGGTGCCGGAGTCGTTGACCAGCGCCAGGTTCCCGCCGCCCTTCAGGCCGCCGATAGTGAGAGCCGTCTGGCTTCCGAAGCTCACCGCCCCGCCCTGCAGGCTCAACGTGGTGTTGGTGGTCACGGCGCCGAGTCCGAATTGCAGGATCCCCGCATTGACCGTGGTGTCGCCCGAGTAGGAGTTGGCGCCGGAGAGCACCAGCGTGCCGGGACCGGCCTTGGAGAGCGAGCCGGAGCCATCAATCGCACCGGAAAGGGTCTGGGTTGTGCTGGAACTGTCGACCTGGAAGACACCGGTACCCCCGGCGGCCAGCGTGAAGCGCTTGTCACTGGCGGCCGTTGCGCCGGTATACTCCAGCGTGCCCGACACACCGCTGGCCCCGAGGGTCACGGCATTCGCGCTCTGCCCCAGCGGACCGGCGACACTGGCGCCGTTGAGCGTGGCGACGGACAATGCCCCCGCGCTGACGGTTACCGGCCCGCCAAAGGTGTTCACGCCCGTGAGAGACAGCGTGCCGACGCCGGTCTTGGTCAACCCGCTGCTGCTGTTGCCGGACAGGATTCCACTCATCGTGGCGATCGCCCCGGGGGTGGTGGCGCTGACATTGACAGTACGCACGGCGCCGTTCAGGGCGACCGGATTCTTGAAGTCCAGGGTGTTGTTGGCGGTCGACCAGTTGAGGATCAGGTAAGTGTTGGGCTGGAAGGGCGCCGTGCCCCATGTCAGGTTCGTGGGGCTGGCGATTGTGCCAAAGGCCACGCGGACGGGCCCCCCATAGGCACTGAAGCCGGATGTCCCCGAAGTGGAAATCTGCTGCATTTTCCCGGCCGTATTGCCGCCAGCGCGCTCCAGATCAGCTCCGGTTTCAAACACGCCCATATCCAGCGTCAGGAGGCTGTTCGTGGGCAGGCCGACCCCGTTGTCAGCCCGCAGGACTCCGACCTGCCCGCCGGAGTTGTACAGGCCGGTTTCACCGCTGTAGGTATTGGTGCCCGAGAGGACCAGGGTGCCGGCCTGCATCTTGGAAATCGCGCGCGCGGTGGCATCGCCATTCTGGATGATGGCGCTGACGGTCAGTTCCTCCGTTGTGGCAGTCGAATCGGCCACCGTGAAGGTGCGATCCGCCAGCAAGCTCAGCTTCCCGCCGCCTGCGCCGGAGATCGTCGCTCCATTGGGGGTGTTTGCGGCTGTATAGGTCACGTTGCCGCCCAGCTTCAATTCGCCTGCGCCGATCGCCACTCCGGCCGCGCTTCCCGCCGCCCCGGAGCCCAGAGCCAGGGTCGTGATGGTCTGGGTGGTGCCATTGAGATCCAGGGTGCCACCGTAAACGGTAACCGCATTATTGCCGAGCTTGAACGAGCCGGAGAGCTGTAATGTCCCGGCATTAGCGCCGCCGGTCGTGCCAACAACCGTCTGCCCGGTATAGGGGCTGGCGCTGTTGTTCCCCGACACGGTCAGCGTGCCCGTGCCGATCTTGACGAGGTAGGAAGGCGTAACAAACCCGGAATAGCCGTCGCCCGTGTTGCTGTTATCAATCACGCCGGAGAGCGTGATGTTTTGGCCGTTGGAATCGAACACCATGGCCCGCATGCTGTTGACAATGTTATTGGCGAACGTGGCGCCGTTGGCGCCGGGACCGAACTGCAGGGTGCTCTGGCTGGAATTGCCGGATGGCGGAAGCTGGTTCTGGCCATACCCTGTAAAGTTGAACAACGGCATGCCGAAGGTGATGTTGCCCCCGCTTCCCAAGGCCGTGGCACTGTTCACCTGCAGGGTGCCCTTGACAAGCCTGGTAAGGCCTGTGTAGCTGTTGGTACCGCTGAGGGTCAGGGTGGACGTCCCGAGCATCGTCAAGCCGAGCGAACCATTGGCGCTGTTGGTGATATTGCCGCTGTAGGTAAGGGAGCCCAGGGAGGTGTCAATCCCGATGGATGATCCCGCCTGGAACCCACCAGCCGAGGCAGTCCCGCCCAGTTGAGTCAGGATGGCGCCAATGTCCGTGGCGGAATACCCCGCCCCGCCGGCCTTGAGCGCGAACGTCCCCCCGCTGGCAACGGTTACTTTGGAGGTGGTGATGTTGGCAACGGTGCTGCCATACAAGCTGTTGGCAACCCGCAAGATGCCGGCATTGACAGTGAGCGGGCCATTGAAGGTGGCGGCAAAGCCATCGATCGCCATGGCCGAATTGGCGCTGTTCTGCGTAACCCCGGTAACATTGGCGCCGAGCTTGGCAATGAGGACATGCGTGGCGGCACCGTCCAACTTGCCGCCTATGCCGGAGTTGGTGACCGCACCCGTGACGTTCACGCCCGTGGTGGCATCACTAAAGCTGAAACCGACCGGACTCGGGGGAATGTCATTGCACTGGATGACCAAGTCCGAAGCCCCGGTCAGGCTGCCACTGAGGGTGAAGCCGCCTTGGTAATAGACCTGCTTGTCATTATTGATAAAATAGGTGGATACGCCTGCTCCGGCCTCAAGAATCCACGCCGAGGAAATGCCGGCATTAAAATTGGATCCTGGAGACGGGTTATTGATCGTGAACCCGCTGTTGCCAAGGCGGATCGTTCCACCCGTAAGAAAGCTCCCTCTGTTGTTGCCGGCCGCAATCACGGTCAGGCTTTTGGCATACACATCACCACTGATGGTTGGACCGGCGTTATTACCAAATTGCAGCGCCATCGTGCCAATAAAGAGATCGTCATTGCTCGTCGTCTGGCTAATCCCGCCATCCGCGAACAACCCGGTGGAGTCGGTGGTCCAGTTCGAGCTTCCCCCGGTATTGGCCCACGTTCCCGCATTCCCCCCCCAGCCTGCCACAACGCCATTTTGGTCCCAATAGAGTGTAGTGCCCGTCGCCGCCCCCGGCACAAGGAAGGACAACGCCGCGCCCAATGTCAAACCCGACAGTTTCCGGAATAATGTCATTGCACTCATGATAGGCTCCATATCATTCAAAAACGTCTTGGTTCCCCGGAGCGGAATGCGTGAGCATTCCGGCCGGAATCGTTACCGATTCCGCTCCAGCGCTTCGCTCTGCTCCAAATCCCCTCCTTGGAGCGGAATGCGTGAGCATTCCGGCCTGAATCGTTACCGATTCCGCTCCAGTGCTTCGCTCTGCTCCAAATCCCCGCATTGGAGCGGAATGCGTAAGCATTCCGGCCGGAATCGTTACCGATTCCTCTCCAAACCGCTCCAGGAGAACACTGCGGCTGCCATACCAGTGAGTTAATGAGACCGAAAACGGTAAAAAATGGGTAACACT
>CAZMSS010000218.1:0-5047 GCA_964568965.1 uncultured Verrucomicrobiota bacterium
ACACCTCTCTATTCGTCGGCAGCGTCAGATGTGTATAAGAGACAGATGCCCTGCACCCCGACATGATTGAGTCGGCCCGCCGCCGCTTCCTCACGTCCCTGGCCAATGCCGTCATCGAGGGCACGCGCGCCGCGATCTTCTTCGACAGCGAGGGGACTCAGGACCGGTTCAAAGAGGCCTACGGCGCCCTGTTCCACAACGCCCGCCCCGTGATGATCATGGCGCCCCTGTCCGGCGGCTTCGCCTGCCCCGCCCTCGGCCTCCTGATTGTGGCCGAACCCGACCTCTATGGCCGCAAGATCCAGCGGCGGCGCCTCCCCTCCAGGAAAGCCGAGGCCCTGGTCAGCGGCGCGCGGATTACCGACTGGACCGACATGGAACCCGGCAACCTGGTGGTCCACGTCGAACATGGCGTGGGCCGCTATCTCGGGTTGCGCGAAATCACCGTCAACAAGCAGCTCACGGAAGCGCTGGCCATCGAATACGCCGACGGCGCCAAGCTCTATGTTCCTGTCGCCCAGGCCCATCTCCTGACCCGGTATGTCGGGGTGGGCCGCCGCAGCGTGGCACTCCACCAATTGGGCGGCAAGCGCTGGGACCGCGAGAAGATCGCCGCCGAGCGGGCAGTCCAGGATCTGGCCGGAACCCTGCTCGAGATCCAGGCGAGCCGCGACTCCCAGGACGGGTTTGCCTTCCCGGCCGACAATCCCTGGCAGCATGAACTGGAGGCAGCCTTCCCGTATCAGGAGACCGAGGATCAGGAATCCGCCATCCGGGAAGTAAAGAAAGACATGGAAAACAAGCGCCCCATGGACCGGTTGCTCTGCGGGGATGCGGGATACGGCAAGACCGAGGTGGCCGTCCGTGCCGCCTTCAAGGCCGTAATGGCAGGCAGGCAGGTGGCCGTGCTGGTCCCCACCACGATCCTGGCCCAGCAGCATTTCCAGACTTTCGCCGAGCGCATGGCCCCCTTCCCCGTCCGGATCGAGATGCTCAGCCGTTTCTGCAGCCGGGGTGAACACCGTGGCGTGATCGAGGGACTCGCGGAAGGCAAGGTGGATATCGTCATCGGCACCCACTCCCTGCTTCAGCCGGAACTCGCCTTCAAGGAACTCGGGCTGGTCATCATCGACGAGGAGCAGAAATTCGGCGTACTCCACAAGGAGCGGTTCAAGCATATCCGGCGCCTGGTGGATGTGCTGACCCTCACGGCAACGCCGATTCCCCGGACCCTCTACATGAGCCTGACCGGGGCGCGGGACTTGAGTACCATCCAGACGCCCCCGCAGGAGCGTCTGGCCGTGGAAACCATCGTCACCCCGGATTCCGACGCGGTCATCCGCGAGGCCATCATGCGCGAGCTAAACCGCGAGGGGCAGGTCTTCTACCTTCACAACCGGGTCCGCAGTATTGACCGGCTCCGCGACCGGCTCCAACGACTGGTGCCCGAGGCGCGCATCGGGGTCGGCCACGGCCAGATGTCGGCCGGCGCCCTCGCCGACATCATGCGCCAGTTTGCCGCCGGTGAGTTCGACGTCCTGCTCTGCACCACCATCATCGAGAGCGGGCTGGATATTCCCAATGCCAACACCATCCTGATCGACCGGGCGGACCGGTTCGGACTGTCCGAGCTCTACCAGTTGCGGGGCCGCGTGGGCCGTTCCAAGCACAAGGCCTACGCCTACATGCTGCTGCCGGGCCAGGCGCACGTGGATCCCACGGCCCGCAAGCGGATCCAGGCCATCAAGCAATACTCCGGCGCCGGCGCCGGGTTCCGGCTGGCCATGCGCGACCTGGAAATCCGCGGCGCCGGAAACCTGCTGGGCGCCGACCAGAGCGGACACATCGCGGCCGTCGGGTTCGGCCTCTACTGCCAGCTCCTGCGCCACACCATCGCCCAGCGGAAGGGCGAACCGCTCCCGCCGGTGATTGACGTGGACATCACCCTCGACTTTATCAGCCTCTCCCCCTCCGACACCGGGGCAACCCACTCCGCCATCATCCCGGCCAGCTACATCGAGGACGAACGCCTGCGCGTCAGCATGTACCGTCGCATTGCCGAGACCGGTTTCATCAAGGAAGTCCGCTCCCTGCGCCAGGCCTTCCGGGACCGTTTCGGCCCGCTCCCCCCGGAATGCGAGCGACTGCTGAAACTGGCCGAGATCCGCATTCTGGCCGCCGAAAAGACGATCAAGTCCGTGGAAGTGGAAGACGGCAAGATCATGCTCAAACGCCATGGCGATTTCCTGATGGCGGCCCACGGCCGCTTTCCCCGCCTCACGGCCGCCTCCCCCGACCTGCGCCTCGATGAACTGCGCCGGTACTTAAGGCATCTGGAGTCATGAAGGGGCTCGAAATAGACTGGCTCGCGGTCAGACGCCGCCCGGAGGTCGGCGACCACCTAAGGGAATGTTCGTTCTGTCTCAATAGCGAGACACGATACACCGTTGAGAATCCGCACTATACGCCCTTTATGATTCCTTAACGTTTCAGGTCCTCTATTTCTGCAATTTTCCGGCAAGACTGTAAGGACTTTGTCAAACGCAAGCATCATCCCGATCCGGCACGGCTGATGCTATATAGTTAAGTCGACCTGAGGTTGGTGATGTTCAGAACGGCGTCTCAGACGTCATCAAGTTCCGACTCAACTGGCCAACTGGAGAGCCCGGCAGCAGGCAAATGCTTGCCAACACGACCGCGGAGTAAAACCCGCGGTTGTTTTTTTGCACCCGTTCAGTTCTAGCACGCCTCGCCACGGATAAGATTCACCACCCGCTTCGCTAGAGAACACGGAGACACAGAGAAGATAATGTTTCGCGGATTTTGCGGAAGCGGAGTACCGTTTCCGCAAAATCCGCGAAACCCTTCTTTAAGGAATACAAAGAGATGGAGGAGAGGTCCGGGTTGTGGAATCTCCTCCTCTTTCTCTTTGAATTACTCCCAGAGGGGTTGCGGGAATTATGTTTGCCGGTACTCCGGCAGACGGAATTCCCGCAACATTTTCACGGCGGCAGGGTATTCTCGGTGCCTCTGTGCCTCGAGCGAAGCGGGTGGTGAACTTTGACGGTTCAGTTTTCGCACGCCTCGCTGCGGATATTGGTGAGGATCTCGTAGGGAATGGTCTGGCACCAGCGGGCGAGTTCGTCCGCCCAGAGCGACTCCGCCCCCTGTGTTCCGATCAGGACCACCTCGTCGCCCACCTGCACCCCCCCCTCGGGGCCGACATCCACGGTGGTGAAATTCATGGTCACGCGGCCAACCACCTTGGCACGGCGTCCCCCGATCAGGACATGCCCCTTATTGCTCATCAGGCGTGACAAGCCATCCGAATAGCCCACATCGATCGTGGCGAGCCAGGTTGGTTCAGGCGTGACAAACGTGCTGAGGTAACCGACCGGGAAATTGGCAGGCACCTTTTTTACCTGAAGGACACGGGTTTTCCATTGCAGGAACGGCCGTGTTTTCACCCGTGAATCGCTGCGCTGCCCCCCGTAGCCGTAGGCCAGGATCCCGACCCTGACGCCATCCATATCCCACTCCGGGTGGGCCGCAAAGGCCGCACTGTTGGCCACATGCTTGAAAAGCCCGTCGAGCCCGCTCTGCCGGCAACCGGCCACCACCCCCTGAAACCGCTCCACCTGGGTGGCGGCAAAGGTGTCCCCGGCTTTGCCGGCGGAGGCAAAGTGCATGGTGATTCCCCGGATGTCGAACCCGCCCTCCCGCTGCAGTGTCGCCAGCATCGCCGGGGCCTGTTCCCAGGGGAAGCCAAACCGGCCCATACCCGTGTCAATCTTGACATGGCAGGGCACGGTCAATCCCGCCTCCCGGGCGCAGGCCGCCAGAGCCGCCGCCTGCTCCCCGCAAACCAGGACGGGAATAATCCGTTTGGAAATGATCTCGGGGATATCCTGAGCCCAGACGGCTCCCAGGAGCAGGATATTGGCTTCCGGCAGCACCGCGCGGAGCATCCTCGCCTCATCCATCCTGGCCACCAGGAACCAGCTCACCCCGCAGCCGAAGGCCTTGGTCGCCACGGGGGCCAAGCCATGCCCGTAGGCGTTGGCCTTGACCACCAGGATGATTTCCGTGGACGGCTCAAGGGCCGCCTTCATGGCGACCACGTTCCGGCACAGGACGTCAAAATCAAGCTCCAGCCAGGCATTGCATCGACGATTCACCGACTTGTATCCCCTTTCATCCCCATCACGCCTGCATCGAGCCGCCCTGCGGCATGGGTGCGGGTTGAACCCGGTTGACGCGCAACGGGTACCGCAGTTTGAGGTCCTCGTCAATGAGGACTTCAATCCAATAGACCCCTTCCTTGTCAAACTTCAGGTTCATGAAAAATTCCACGTTCGTGACCGTGGATTCGGTATTCGGCAACTGGACGGCAATCCCCTGCCCTTCCGCAACGACAATCCCGTTGTCCGGGCCCACAATCCTCGTCTTTTCCTTGAACACACCCTGCCCGCTGCACCAGCGGTTCACGATGCACACACGGGGAAAGACGGCCGGAAACTGGGGCATTCCGATCACGTCAAAGAGCCCGATAAGAATGAATTTACCGGTCCGCTCCTGGCGAACATCGTCGCACAACACACTCATCTGAAGGTCCGGCATCATAATGGCACCTCTCCCTTGATGGTTCCGCCCCACTCCTTGAGATGGGCGGCAACGAATTTCACGACGGCAGCATGCTCCTCGCGGCCGCTGGCCGCGACCTTGAGCGGTGCGCCGAACGCGAAGTGAATGGTGCGTTCAGGATGCACGTACCCCATGTCCTTGACCCATGTGCCATTGGCCATGAAATCGGTCTTCAGGGCGAGGGGGATCAGGGGGACGCCGGCCCGGGCCGCCAGCTTGACGCCGAGGGTATTGAATCCCTCGATGTCAAACTCCGCCGCCCGGGTTGCCTGGGGGAAAATCACGACCGACACCCCCTGGCGGATCAGCTCCTCACCCCGGGTCAGCACGAGTTTCAGGTCTTCCCGGGGGTTGCTGCGGCCCACGGCGATATGCTTCACCGACTGCATGATCGGCCCGAAAA
>CAZMSS010000219.1:0-5034 GCA_964568965.1 uncultured Verrucomicrobiota bacterium
TCTACACCTCTCTATTCGTCGGCAGCGTCAGATGTGTATAAGAGACAGTTGAAACAGTAAGTAAGATGCTTGGGCATTCCTCCATTAGAACAACCCAAATATACAGTAAGGTTGTTGATGTGAAGATTAGCGAGGAAATGCAGACATTAAAGCAAAAGTTAGCGGGAAATAAGAAATCTGAAAAGGGAAAGGTTATAAACCTTTAACCAATCATCCTCCCATTTAATTATTTGTAATTTTTATTGATCTCCAAATCGTACTATAGTATGATATAGGTATAAATACGATCATATCTTATTGAATATGAAACCTTTTAATAACTTTAAGAAACTTTTCTGAAAAATTACAAATTTTCATTATATTTTGTATTGATTTTTTTAGCAACCCATAAATGAGATATCTATTTGATCGTAAATTAATTAAAATAAGTATATGAACCAGATTGAAGTAATTACAAAAGATGATTTGGATTCTTTTAAGGACATGATTCTAAAGGAAATCCGAACGATGGTCGGTATAAAGACCGATCAAAAGGAATGGTTGAAATCTTCCGAAGTCAAGAAGATTCTTGGCTGCTCTCCAGGGACGTTGCAGAATCTACGTGTTAATGGGACATTAGAGTTTTCAAAAGTTGGAGGAACTATTTATTACTCCTCTGATTCTGTTAATGCTTTATTTGACCATAATAAGAGAAATAAAGCGTAGTATGGTAATATTCTTATGATGAGTCAAGTTTAATATCTTCGATAAGATTTTGAACAATGGAAGGAAAAAGTGAGATAGTTTCATGTAATGGCACACGCGGTGTGACCGATCGGATCAGAAAAGCAAAGGCAAATTCAATGTTTAGGTTTATTATGAAGGGACAGTATCAAATGCAGGAGGAGCAATCCATTGATCGACCTGATAAAAAGTTATAATCCGCCAATTGGGATAAACGAATTGATAAAGAACCCTAAGCTAACTTTCCCATTGAATGTTAATGAAGGCGGAGAAATAAACGATAGAAACCAAACCTGTAATTATAAGAATATTCGTATTACAATTAACAAGAAAAGTAATGTCCGAAAACTAAAAGGAAGTATTCATGTCTACTGGAACAATGGACAACATAACCATAATGATTTTGCTTATCCCGATATAGTCCAGACGATACTTGACTTAACGAAGACAATAAATGTTGAACCTAAGAAATTCGTTATAAATCATCTTGAATTTGGAGTGAACTTGTTGACCGATTTTAATCCAGACGAAGTGATAAAGGATCTTATAAGTCATGACGGCAAATACTTTCACCCAATGCAGGAAGGGAAAGGTAAGTCCTGCAAACATTCCCAGTACAGGATTAAAATCTATAATAAGGGATTTCAGTATAAGCTGACTTATCATGTCCTTCGTATTGAAATAAAAGTCAATACAATGGATTATCTTCATTCCAAAGGCATTCTCGTAAGAACTCTTGCGGATTTAATGGACCTGAATAAACTTCAACAATTAGCTGAGAACCTGGAGGCCCGGTTTAATGAAATCCTGTTCTTCGATAGCACCATCGATATAACCATCCTTTCACAAAAAGATCAGCTTGTATTGAGCCAAGCCCAAATACCTGGTTACCGGGAAGGACTGCCCAATAAAAGCCAAAGAGATATGTTTCGGAAAAAGTATGTTGCTCTATTCAAAACTCATGCTAAGAGAGATTGGAAGAAGATAATAGGCCCGTTGATCAAGGCCAAAGTCCTTGATCTACTTGATACTGGAATAAACAGAAAGGAATCATTATTGCATGGAGTAAAAGATTTAGGTTGTTATTCTACCAATCTAAATGAAACGCTTGGTGAGGATATACATAAAGTATCAGAAGGCGATTACTGCAGATATTCAGTATCCTTATAGGACAATGAATAAAGTGATAAAGTCTCAGATAGCGTTTTTTCAGTGACAGAAATGAGGGCCTAAAAGTCTTTTTTGTAACAGCCACAATTCCTGACTCCTTCCGGCTTAATCCCTGGACCATGATCTCGGATACACGACTTTTCATCCGGTCCCATCTTGACATTGTTGAAGCTCAAAACGGGAAAGAAACGGTCCTTCCCTACTTTCTTAGATTGATGCAGCTTAAAGAAATTCTGGAGAGTGGCTCTATGTAAAATGCGATAGACTCGACACCTCCGGGCCTGGGAGCAGAGATCATCCATAAGCTAATGCCGACACTAACTGGATATAGATCGTTGATTCTCGATAAGGGGGATTGGAATTTCTATAAGAATACGATTTCACGAAATATTGTAACTTTACTGTTAACAGGGCAACGACCAGTCTTACTTAATGTCTTTATCTTATGAGGAATATAATCATTACCGTTTTCCTCATGCTTCTTGCTGATATCCGACCAGCCAGGAAATTCCATGCCCGTACTTGTTCTGCTTATAGCTTCATAGAAAACAAAAGCCGGATTGGGAACAGCAAAACAGGCCATGTCTTCAGACTTGTTATTCTCCTTGTCAGCAGTGTTATTTTGTCTTTATCCTCCTATTCCCAGGGTGAATGGAATAACTGGTATTTTGGCTGGCATGCGGCCATGAAGTTCGTCTCAGGCAATCCTGTTGGCATAACAGGAAGCGCCAGTTATGCAAGTGCCAGCTCTACGACAACTGTTTCTGATTCAACCGGTAACCTGCTTTTCTATGCGAACATGTGGACCATTTGGAACCGGAACAATGTGATAATGTCGAATGGGAATGGACTTCTAGGTGGGAGCCTCTGCAGGCAACCCATATTTTCTGCACCTGTTCCTGGATTTGCTCAGCGATACTATGTTTTTACGGTAGGAAATTCGGATATCAATGGCCCCCTGGTTGGACTTCATTATTCGGTAGTGGATATGTCATTGCAAGGTGGTCTCGGTGCTGTTATAAACGGCCAAAAGAATCTTTACGTTCCGGGAGGGGATAGCGCCGTTAATCAGTTAACGGGAACCCGGGCTCAGAATAACAAAGATTATTGGATCGTAGTGAGGAAGCATAATCTCGTAACACATTATCTGGCTTATAAGGTGGATGCAGGTGGATTGAACATCAATCCAGTGGTAAGCCCAACTACTATGAATGCAAGATACAGGTGGGAAAATGGTTATCTTTTTATTGAGAAAGGTGGTGATCTGAGAATTTCCTATGACGGAAAGTTTTTGGTATGTCATGATTCATTGACAGAAATCTGCCGCTTTAACGACACGACCGGGGTTGTTACCCCATTATTTAAGGTTTATATAGATTCCGTGATTAGCGGAGCAGAGTTCTCCATTGATTCGAAATACCTTTATATGTGTCTCACTAATTTTTATAATAATCCTAACTTATCCCCAGTATATCAGTTTGATTTGAGTTATATGGATTCATTAAGTTTTATGCAGCACAAAATTGAAATCGGGAATGATGCTGCCTTTAAATTACAAATGGGGCCAAACTGGAAGATATATGTAACAAAATTGAATGGAATTGATTCTCTTAACTGCATCAACAATCCCTCACTTCCTGGCCTAGCATGCAATTACCAAAAAAATGCTGTATCTCTTTTAGGGAATTTGGCAGGAGGAAGTCTTGTTCAATACCTTCAAAAGTATAAAGTTTACATCCATCCTAATGGCCATTGTCAATACGATCCGATTCAGTTTACAGGCGATATCTGGCCTCCGCCAGACAGTGTTCATTGGGATTTCGGAGATCCTGCATCCGGCGCTTTGAATTATTCACCCCTGGCCAATCCCTCGCATGTTTATACCAGTGCAGGGACTTATACCGTGGAACTGATCGTTCATCATATCGATAAGCGTATCGATACCGCCTGGCAAACAATCACCGTGTTTCCTGCTCAATTGGTCAACCTGGGTCCCGACCAGACAGTTTGCCTGGGTAATTCTGTCACTTTCGATGCCGGAGCCTGCAGTGGATGCACTTACGATTGGAAAGATCTAGCCACCGGACTTACCGTCGCCACGACCCAGACTTTTACAACATCCCAAGCTGGAACTTATACTGTGTCCGTAATCAGTCCCAATGCCTGTGTGACCCGGGATACGGTGCAGCTTACAACCACGGCGATCCCTATCTTAGCAAACAATCCTCAGTATAAAACGATTTGCACCGGGGAATCAACTAACATCCCGCTTTCGTCCGCTCCGCCCGGCGCAGCGTTTCACTGGACCGCAACTCTAACCATGGGTACCGTCACCGGATTTTCAGCAGATTCAGGGCTGGTCATTAACCAGGTATTGATAAATTCCCTTGCAACTCCCGGCATTGTCACTTATCATATTACACCAAAGATCGGCAGCTGTAGCGGTTCATCCGTGGATTTTCCGGTCACTGTTAATCCGGGGGATTCAGTAAAAGTGAGCATCTCAGCATCGGGTAACAATATTTGCTCAGGAACTTCCGTCATATTTACGGCAACCCCAACCTACGGAGGTTCTTCCCCTTCCTTTCAATGGAAAGTGAACGGCGTCAATGCCGGGACAAATTCTTCAGTGTTTTCCTATACACCGCTCAATAACGATGTGGTAAGCTGCACTCTTACCTCATCAAACACAATCTGCGTGTTCAATAACCCGGCCACCTCCAATGCAATAACGATGATCGTAAATCCACAGAACCCGGTCTCAGTAAGCATTACCTCTTCTTTAAATCCGGTCTGTGCCGGAAATACAGTCCTGTTTACTGCTCATCCCATTAATGAAGGGTCATCTCCGGTTTACCAATGGAAGGTGAATGGTGTCAACGCCGGGACCAACTCATCCACCTACACCTACATTCCGGTTAATAATGACCAGGTCAGTTGCGTGATGACCTCTTCGCTTACTGTTTGTGTCACGAATAATCCCGCCACCAGCAATACGATCGTCATGCAGGTGGATCAGAACCACCCGGTGAGCCTGACGATATCCGCTTCATTAAACCCGGTCTGTGCCGGAAATACTGTCCTGTTTACCGCCCTGCCGGTTAACCCGGGTTTAACACCGGTCTACCAGTGGAAGGTGAA
>CAZMSS010000220.1:0-4998 GCA_964568965.1 uncultured Verrucomicrobiota bacterium
CAGATCAACCGCGAACTGCGGGCACTGGCGGATTTGAAACTGGAGAGCGAAACTCCCACCGATTACCGCCAACGCTACGTGCGCAAGAAGGTTGAGAAAATGGCGCACATGCTGGAAGCCTATATCAAATCGCGTGAACTCTTCCGCGCCGTGGCCCCGGACGTGTTCTCACAGTTTGAATCGTTCATCCGTTCCACCCCGGAAATCGCGGAATTGGAAAACGTGAAGCCACGCATGACCTACGAGGAACTGACCAGCGATAAATACCTTGGACTCGTGCAGACCGGCAAGCGGATCGTGCCCAACGCGGTTGGCGACATCCTCAACAACTACCTGTCAGAAAGCCTCTACAACAACCGCTATTTCGGCAAACTCTACACCGGCTGGATGGCGCTCGCCAACAAGCTGAACCAGGCGCAATTAGGTGTTGGATCCGCATTCCATGCGGGATTCACCACGCTGGAAGCACAAATCAGCGCCAATGCCACGGTGATGAAAGACATGTTCGGCATCCTGCGCGGCAACCGCGGTTTCACCGACCTCGGCAAGAGCATCGGCAAAGCCGCCATTGCCACGGGAGAAACCTATTACACGGGCAACAAGGTGCTCAACGCATGGCGCGACCCGGACGGCGTGATTGATCCTAAGATCGCCCAGGTGGTGCGTGCCATCGAACTGGCCGGCGGCGGATTCACCATGGAACGCGGACTCAAGAGCGATGACATGGCGGCAGTTTACAGCGATTGGAACAACGGCCACAAGGTCATGGCGATGGTCAAGAGCCCGCTGGCGGCCGTGGAAGCCATGGCCTACCCGATCATGACCGGACTCGTGCCACGGCAGAAAGCCGGGGTGTTCGCGCACATGGCAAACCGCATCATCGAACAGAACCCAGGAAAGGCATTGGAAGACCTCGCGCCGGAATTCCGCCAGGCATGGAACCGGGTCGATGCCCGCTTGGGTCAGGTCCGCTATGACCGGCTTTTCATCCGCAACACCGCTAAAAACTTCATTCAAATGCTGGTCCGCGCACCCGGGTGGACGGGCGGAACCATCGCGGAAATCGGCGGCGCGTTCAAGGACACTTACAAGTTCTTCGAAGAGTGGACCAAGACCGGCAAACTCCCGCAGGACATACCCGACCGCGTGGCCTACACCACGTCACTCGTGCTGACCACCGCTTTGATCAATGCATTGCTCACCTACCTGTTCACCGGTGACAAACCCAAGGACATGGACCCATCCAACTTGGATTACTGGGCATTCCGGACCGGCGGCACTGACGAGCACGGCAACCCGGAACGCTTCGTTCTGCCGACCTACATGAAGGACATGCTGGCGTGGAGCAAGGAACCGGGCACCACCGCACTCAACAAGACCCACCCGCTGATTTCCCTGGCAGCGGACATGGTGCGCAACAAGGATTATTACGGCATAGAGGTGAGCAATAAAGATGACGAACTCGCCAAACGCATCATGGACGACGGGAAGTACATAGCCAAGGCGTTCGTGCCATTCTGGATGCGCGGGGCACAGCGCGAACGTGAACGTGAAGCGCCGCCATACCGTCAAGCGTTGCCGATGATCGGCGTGATGCCCGCCCCGGCCAAGATGACCGAAACCGATGCTGAAAGAGCCGCGGCAGAATATTCCAAGGACACAATCCCGGTTGGTGCACGCACCCAGGCACAAGCAGATGCGTCCAAGGCCAAGTATGAGATCGTGAAAAAACTCAAAGCCAAAGAGCCGGTTGACTGGAACGCGGAATTGAAAGCCGGCCATATCAAACCCAAGGATTTCACGGGTCTCCTGCGCCGCTCCCAGATGAATCACCTGCAATACGTGGTGAAGAAACTCTCCATCGACAAAGCGGAAGCCGTGTTCAAGAAAGCCAACCCGGATGAGAAGAAACAGCTTGAACAGATCATGCTGGTAAAACGCTTCCATGCGCACACCCAAACGCCGGAACCCGAAGAATGAGAAGCTGGCGCGAAGACCCTGAAGGACCGGAAAACACCGAGGCCTCCAAGCAGGCACGGCGGGAGGAATTCGCACTTCGCATGCAGGACGCGCACCGTGTGGAGACGCCTGACGCATGCGGATGGCTTTTCACGGCACCCGTATCGCGCCGGCCGCTCAAGCCGCACGAGGAGGATTGAGGGCGGAAACCTGCGCCCGTTGCGCGGCGGTCCGGTTTCCGGCAAACTCCCGGCATGTCAGTCAAAACCAAATTCACCAAGAAGCAGATCACCTCGGCAAAAGCATTGCTCATCGCCGCCACCACAGTTGCGGAAATCCGCGATGCACAGGCCATTTTGCTGCAAGAAGTCCATGGCATGAGCCACGACCAGGCGGCCACCGCCATGGGGTTGACGCATGCGGCGTATGACGCCTTGTTGCAGGCATTGCGCCAGACTCGCAACAAGCCCTAGATCAGACTCCAAGCACGCTTTTTCTTACCCGGCGCAAGTCGCGGTTGAAAAGGCGCGCCACTTCCCATCTTCGCATGTGCATCCGGGTGAGCATGATGCGTTGCACTTCCTTGCGGGCCTCGTCGGCCGCCAGATGGCGCACGTGGGCGGTGATGAGAATTGGCGCGATGTGGTATTTTTGGGCGGTCTTGTAAACCAGGTTGCAGCACCGTCTTTCCATATCCGGTGTCATTTTCAATCGAGTGACCCAAGGCATGGACATCCAGTTATGATGTTTCGGACTTCCTGACAAGTTTTTCTGCGCCCGTTACGCGGATTCCGATTCCGGGTCATGATGCCGCCCATGAGCATCATCATTGACCCCGATCCCAACCCGCAGGACGTGGCGAAAAAGCAGCCCGTGAACATGACCCGGCTGGATAGTCCGCTGGCGAGGGAGTTGAGCGATGCTGATGTTGCCTGGCTCATGAACCATGTCACTTCCCGCTGGTCGTTCCTGCATGGTGCCATGGGTCCGTGGCGGGCCAAGATGGCCAAGTGGGAACGCATGGCGGAAGACAACTACGAGGACCGGGTGGGCGCCAAGGACGCGGTAAACGCGTCGAGCGTGAGCGACATCTTCACCGACCAGAACGACACGCTCGGCACCGTGGCCGGGTTCTTCGATTTCCACGTGGCCCAGGCCAAGGATGACATTTTCGGCACGCGGCCATGGTTGGCGGCCACTCCCGAGGGCCGGGACGATAACGAACTCGCGGATGTGATGAGCAAACATTCGCAGTGGAAGTTCAACCAAAGCGACATCGAGCCAGCATTGAAGGACGCCATCAAAATCAGTTCATGGGGCGGCACTGCGTTTGTGAAAGTGCGCTGGCATGACGAGGTGGACACGTTCAAGCGCAGAGTGCCGGTGGCGGTGGATGTGAAGACCGGGGAGCCGTTCACGACGGGTCCCGCACGGGACTTCGTGAAGACCGCCAAAGAGTTGCAGGCCATGGGCATCAGCGACGAGCAAAAGACATGGGAAAATCGGGTGATAGAGGAAACCCAATCGATCTACGCCAACGTGACGGCCGCCTGCGTGGATTACAAGGACATCGCATTTGAGACCACTGCCAAGGAACTGGATTTGATCTACACTGACGTGTATTGCCGGTTCCGCATGGGGCTCCTGGATGTGATGCAGACCTACGGCATTCCGATGGAGCGCAAGCGCGAGTTGATGGGTGCCATGTACGGATACTCGGAAGAGGCACGCGCCCACCGGGCGGAAACCAATGCCAGCTTGGAAGGCATCAACATGGAGGAAAACGCCAACCCGCAGGTGACGTTGGTGGAAGGATACCTTCGGTGCGACCCGCGCGGAACGGGCAAGCTCTCGCGCATTCATGTGATTTTCGCGCCCGACATGAACATCCTGTTTGCGGTGGACTACCTGGGAGTCATTACTCCGGGCGCATTGATGGCGGTGTTTCCCGTGCGCATCGACAAGATTCCGAACCGTGTGTTTGGCCGGGGATATTTCGAGAAATACGAGAACCCGAACAACGCGATTGACCGGCAATACAACTGCGTTACCTACCGCAACCGCACCGGCGCGCACGTCCATACCGCGTTCCAGCCGGAAGCGCTCAAGGATGGCGGCGAGGGGCGGGAAATTTTGCTGGATTCCACGGTGCCATACGTGCTGGCACCGGACAAGACCATCGACGATCTGATCGGCTTCAAGGTTGCTCCCGAGAACAACAACACGTCCGTCACGTTGCTCAACCAGACATTGCAGATGATCCAGATGCGTTCGGGCATCACCAGCGCGGCGCAGGGCGAGTTGAAAGGCGTGCCGTCTTCGAACACCGCCACCGGCACGCGCGACCTGCAAAGCCGCGGAGCGACAATCATCAAGGACCCTATCAGCCAACAGATTTCCGACATCCGCGACATCGTGGATTACGCGGTCCATGTGCTCTATGCCAACCAGGACAAGGATGAAACATTCACATGGTCGGACGGGCGGGAATCCAAGCTGCTCACCATCGAGGCCAGCAAGGTGCTGGGTCTTCGATCCCATGTCACGCTGACCTTGGTGCAGGCGCAGAACCAGGCGAAGTTGCAAAGCGCCATGACGGCTATCGACGTGGTGACGAAATACATCCTTGTGCCCGAGGTGGACAAGATGGCGGCACGCTCGGCCTTCGTGCAGGCGCTCGCCGCGGTAGGCTTCAACAACGCGGATGACATCATCCGCAAGGCGGCCGTCACACCCGAGGCCATCCTTGCCCTGTGCCCGCCGGAAATGGCGCCAGCGGTGCAGGCGGCGTTCGTGCAGGCGGGCATCATGGCCCCGCCAGCAAGCCCCCAGGAAACCCCGCAGGAAGTCCCCGGTGCCCCATCTCCGACTCCAAACCCTGCGCCCGTTACGAACCCTGCGGAAATGTGATAATTCCCATCCATGTCCAAGCCATCCAACTTTCAAGACGTTCCCAATCCTCATTCATCCGTGGCCGGCCAGAGCCTGACGGAAACCCTGTCTCTTATACACATCTGACGCTGCCGACGAATAGAGAGG
>CAZMSS010000221.1:0-3042 GCA_964568965.1 uncultured Verrucomicrobiota bacterium
GATTTCTGCCTGTCTCGTGGGCTCGGAGATGTGTATAAGAGACAGTCCATAACCAATGATCCCTCCGGCACCTATTCAAACAGCTACGCGACCCTGAACTCCAACACGACCTCCTACCTTCTCTCCCCCCTCCTGACCAATGGCATTGGCCACATTTCCTTCTGGTACCGTAAGTGGGGATCCCCTGGCACCCCCTCAGGGGCCCTCGCCGTTCAGGTCGCGACCTCGCCCTCCTCAACAAACTGGACCACCATCGCCTCGGTCACCAATATCACGGCCACGACCTATGCGTTCGTGAACATCCCTTGGGCAGACCTGAACAACCGGGCTGTGCGGATCCAAAACAACCCGGGCGGCGGCAATTCCCGCGTCAGCCTGGATGAAGTGGTCATCTCCGCTCCCGGCGCGAATGTTTCAATCACCAACGTGACCCTCAATCCCTCTGCGCCGATGGACAGTGATTCCATCGCTGTAACAGCGAAACTCGACAAGTACGGCTATCTGGATGCGATGACCGCGACCAATTACTGGAAACTGTCATCCGACACAAACTGGACTGCCGTCCCCATGGCCAGCAATGCCCCGACGGTATTCGCCACAGTCACCAGCATACCGGGCCAGGCGGCCTTCACTCCGATTGATTATTTCGTGCAGGTTACGCCCACCATCGACGGGTTCGGCACCTTTGTCAACACCACCACCAGTTCGATCACCATCCGCCCCCGGTCCGGCTACACCAACATGGTGGTGACCAGCCCGATCAACACCCCGCTCACCCTCACCTCAAACTACCTCTGGCAGGGAGTATCCTATGTGTCGAACACCCTCTCGGCCTTCAAATTCCAGGGAACCAGCAATGGCGTGACCACCCTGTGGGGTGACAGCAATCAGGTGCTCTCCAACATGATAGCCGCCGGCGACGGTAATGTCGGGGCGACCAATATCATCCTCTCCACGACCAACACCGGCCTCCATCTCTTCACGTTCAATGAGGCGGATTTAAGCTATAGCGTTCGCTCCTGTGTCCGGGAGGATTTCGAGGCATGGTCCCTCCAGGCCTTTGGCAACAAAACCAATAACCAGTGGATCCTGACCAACGGCTCTGTGACCAACGATGCGGCAGGCGCCCTGTCCGGACAGTACGCCATCCTGGACTCCAACACGACCTCCTACCTCCTGTCCCCTCTCCTGACCAACGGCATCGGCCATATCTCCTTCGGCTACCGCAAGTGGGGCTCGCCGGGAGCCCCCTCAGGTGCCCTCGCGATCCAGGTTGCCCCCACCCCGGCCTCAACCAACTGGCTCACCATCGCCTCCCTCAGCAACATTACGGCAACGACCTACTCGTATGTGACTATACCCCGGGCTGACCTGAACAACCAGGCGGTGCGGATCCTGAACAATCCCAGCGGCGGAAATTCACGGGTCAGTTTAGATGAAGTGGTCATTGCCGCCCCCGGCGCAGCTGTTTATGGTGCCAATTTGACCAACTCACCCTCTTCACCCGGTTCCATGGACGCCGTCACGCTCTCAGTCGACCTGACAACGAATGCCTGGGCGACCTTGACCAACGTGGTGGTCTGGTACCGGGGCGCCACCAATCTCTTGTTCCAATCGCTTCCCATGGTTACAAACGCCAGCAACCACTATGTGACCACCAATTCCCCGCCCTCCCTTCTTGGAACCGTCGAGTATGCCGTTGAATACCGTTACGCAGGCATTTTCGGCGTCGCCCCGCAATTTTATCCTGCTGCGGGAACCAATCAGCCCTCCCGTTACACCACCACCAACACCGTGAACGACTACCGCTTCGAATCCTTTGACTCCACCGCCAAATGGGGCGCACTACCATGGGCAACGTACACTAATGCAATAAACACGACCGGGTGGGCCGTCACCAATGTCAGGATCGTGGCAGACGCAACGGCACCATCACAGTCATACGCATGCCAGCTTTACAGCACGAATAACGCCACATTTATTATGAGCCCCGTGCTTTCAAACGGGGTCGGCTCAGTTGTGTTCTACGCCCGGCTCTTCAATATTAGTTATACAAACAGGGTCATTATCGAGTCTAGCTCCGGGGACGGGAACTGGACGGTTCGAGGACAAACCAATAATATTACGACTACCAATTGGATGACTTTCACAAACAGTATCCTCATCGGCAGCAACCAGTATGTTCGCCTAAGCAAACTGAATGCCGATGTGCAACGCAATGTGTTATTTGACAACATTTATTGCACCCCCTACCCCGCCAACATAGCCGTCACGAATATAAACTTAAGCCCCGGCTATCCAGCCGTCGGGCAATCCGTCTCAGCATCATGCGATGTGCTGTCACTCAACGCCGAGTATCCAGCCTTCAGCATCACCCCCACGCTCTACTGGCGTATCTCGGGCGGGACCACCAACGCGATTCCCATGGTCAACTCGTCGGGCAACTCCTACACGACCGGCTATCCCTTTGCCCTCACCAACGCCCCCCGCGACTACCCCGTAACGTACTGGATCAGTGCCGCATTTGCGGGTTATCACGCAATCTCTCCCGACGACCTGAGCCCGCGCAGCTCCGTGACAAATACCTTCAACGTGCGAGCCTTCTCATCATCCTACAGCAATGTTGCCGCCTCGCTCAACGGATCCAGCACGCCCGGACGGCTACTCACCAACAGCATCTGGCAGACTGTCGTCACGACGTCCGCCACCAACTCGCTCTCCTTCGCCTTAAGCGGCTATGGTTACAGCACCGGGACCGGTTACTCCACCAATATCATTCAATGGGGTAACACCAATAAATGGCAGACATCCTTCCCCCTTGCCGACGCCGCCACTACAGGACAGACCAACATCACCATCAGCGGCTCATTCGATAAGGGACAACAATTTGTGGTTCGGTTTGACGAACGCACAGGCCAATACCTGATCCTGCGGTGCGTCTCGCAGGATTTCGACGCAGGAAGCGGAAACGGAACCCCCTATTCACAACAATCGGTCAGCGGCAATGCAGCCGGGCAATCGCTCAACTTCAATGATTGGCCT
>CAZMSS010000221.1:3142-4958 GCA_964568965.1 uncultured Verrucomicrobiota bacterium
TCGGCCCCCGGGACGGAACAATACCTCCTTTCGCCGGCGATTTCGGGTGGCGTCTCCACCATCAGCTTCGATTATTCCAGTCCCACGACCACTCCGACACACCTGTCGCTGGACGTGAGCTTCACTGGATCCCCCTATACGTGGACAAACATGCTGACAATCAGCAATGTCGTCTTCAATGGAACCGGCACCGACCTCACCACCCGCCAATACGCCCTGCTATCAGCAAGCTCTCCTATCTATGTCCGGATAAAAAACCTGACGCCGGCGCCAGGGGGACTCATCATTGACAACGTCCAGATCAGTGGCTTTGCCACCAGTAACGACTGGTACATGAACAGTGCGGCCATTAAATACCAAGCTCAAGCCTATCCGCCTGCGATCAGGCAGTTCTACATGGGCGCGGGCTATCTCAACAGCAATCGGACCTCGGAGATCAGCTCTACAACCGAATTGATCCCCAACACCAATGTCTTCCCCAGCATCCGCACCCCCTCCCTCGCCAACGGCATTGGCGGAATCAGCTTCTGGTACCGGAACTGGGCTTACAACAGCGCCATATCCCCTGCCCGTCTGGTTATCCAGAAATCAATAACCGGCAACTCCTCAGCCCCGGGCGACTGGTCTTATGTTGACTCGATCACCAACATCGTCAACACCAATGATTACCTGTTCTTCCAGACCTCCCTCTACGACACGACCAATCGCTACATTCGCATCTATAATGACGACACAAACGCAACGGCCGTGGGCCGCGTCTGCCTCGACGACGTGATCGTCACGGAACCACTGGCGAGCCGCCTGTTACTGAGCAATCTGGTCATCAACCCCGCCATTCCCCTCTACACCAACACGGTTGATGTCGCCGTTGACGTCTACAACCTCTTCTACGCCCCAACCGGCCTGACCCTGACTGCTTACTACGGCACAGCCTCCTCCTACACAGGACTGGCTTCCGCAGGCCTTTCATCGCGCCCCATGAGCTGTGTCGCCAGTAATCTGACCACGCCGGGACAATGGTACCGCTACCAGACTTCAGCGGCCATCCCCGCCCAGACCAGTGACACCTTCGTCAAATACTATGTCAGCGCCGCCTTTGGCGGATATCACACGGAAGCCAGCAGCCCGCAAACCAATAACCAATTCACGACCTATCCCTCCTGGCTGTATCCCCTGAACAGCGTCAACGGGACCAACTCGGCCTACTATGTTGTGTTCTCATGCCCGACAGGCGCCGTATGGATCAACGAATTCAATACTTTTGACGGAAGTTATAACGCCGACAACCAATTTCTGGAGCTTTGCGGAAAGTATGGATACGACATCCGCAACTGGCCCCTGCAAATTCTTGATTATCTGGCCAAGACGCAGGCAGTTTACACCATCACGAACAGCACAACATTTAACAACACTACAAATGGATTCGGGTTCTGGGTTATTGGCAAGACTACCATTGCAGAAAGACAACAAACCTTAACCAACGACTTTCCCTTAACAGGCGGATTCCGCTTGAGTCGCCCCTCCGGCGTCACTGTTGACGCAGTTTCTTATTCAATCAGCGGTGGAACCACCCCTACCATCTTGACGAATATGGGATTCAAATACGCCGGCAAGGATGACGATTATCTCGACACATCCATGATACTGACGGGGTCTAATACTAACGGGTTGATCTGGGCTCTTGGAAATGACGGCTCTTATAGCCCCGGCCAGATCAATAGCGGAGAGACTCTGTTTGGGCTTGTAACAACAGGGGACACGAATCCACCTGTCATCAACATCTATTCGTTCCGGGTCAACACCAATATCTGGATAG
>CAZMSS010000222.1:0-4943 GCA_964568965.1 uncultured Verrucomicrobiota bacterium
GATGTGGTGGCGGGGATTGGCGACGACTGCGCGGTGGTGCGGCCGGGGCGCCGGGACCCGTTCGATCTGCTCCTGAAAAGCGACCCGGTGATTGAAGGGGTGCATTTTGACGCCACGGCGCCAGCTGAGGCCGTCGGGCACAAGGCCCTGGGCCGGGTATTGAGCGACATGGCGGCGATGGGCGGCGAACCGCTATGGGCACTGATCAACCTCGTGGCGCCCGCCTCAGTGCCGGTCAAGCGGCTGGAAGGAATGTATCGCGGGATGTCGCGCCTTGCCCGGCGGCATGGGGTGGCGATTGTCGGGGGTGACACGTCGCGGGGTAGGACCCTGGAACTTCATGTCTTTGCAGTCGGGCGGGTGGCGCACGGACGCGCGGCGATGCGGTCAGGCGCCAAGGCGGGGGACGTTCTCTATGTGACCGGTTCCCTCGGCGGCAGCGGGCAGGGCCGTCATTTGCACTTCGATCCGAGACTTGCCGAGGGGCAATGGCTGGCGGCAGCGGGGTGGGTCACGGCGATGATGGATGTGAGTGACGGGTTGGCCACCGACTTGCGGCGGATGATCGCCGCAAGCGGGACGGGTGCCGTGATCGGGGCCGAGCGGGTGCCTGTGGCCGCCGCCGCAAAGAAAATGCGGGATCACCGTTCCCCGCTGGAGCACGCGCTGGGCGATGGTGAGGACTTTGAGTTGCTCTTTACCGTTTCCCGGCGCAAAGCCGCTGCTTTCGAGTCCGCCTGGCGTCGTCACTTCGTTCTCCACTGCACCCGGATCGGGGAGCTGACAAAGAGCCGGGGCCTTCTGGAAATTGAAACAAACGGTATCCGTGCAGCCTTGAAAGTTCGTGGCTATGAGCATTTCATTTGAACTGACTGTCGAGTCCCGCAACGTCGGTGACACCCATAAGCTGGCGCGTCATATTCTCAAGCAGGTCCCCGGGCCCATGGTGCTGGCCCTGCATGGCGACCTTGGGAGCGGCAAGACCTGCTTTGTGCAGGGCTTGGCGGCGGCACTGGGCATTGATCGTCCGGTAACCAGTCCCACCTTTACCCTGGTTCACGAATACAAGGGAACGCGACCGCTGGTGCATGTCGACCTCTACCGGTTGCGCGATTCCCTCGATGCCCTGATGCTGGGGATGGAGGAATACTTTGATTCCGACGGCGTCACCGCGGTCGAGTGGGCTGACCGGGCCGTTGACATCTTCCCTTCCGGCGCCATCCATCTTTTCTTTGAAACCGTTCCCGGATCCCCACATGCCCGCCGTATTGTCGTCCGCTCGCCCATGGAATTGAGGGCATAACGCGCGCAGGAGAACGCCGATGATCCTGAGGGGTGAACAATGCGATTCTCTTAAATTATAGTGGTCTTCCAAAATCATCTATGAGACCATTCTTAACTATTTTGACGGGAAATGTGGGGAATGATTTCGCTTTAGACATCAAGGAGAATTGACATGAATCGACCGGTTTTAGATCCGACGAAGATGAAAGATTGGCAGATTGCCGAAGCGGCCGAACAGACCATGAAGCCGGCCATGCAGTTAGCTCAGGAGTTGGGGCTGCGCGACAGCGAAGTGATGATGATGGGCCGCCAGCTGGCGAAGATTGACCAGCGCATGGTAATGGAGCGCATTGGGTCGATGCCCACAGGCAAGTATATCGATGTCACCGCCATCACGCCCACTCCGCTTGGTGAGGGCAAGACCACGACCACGATCGGGTTGGTCGAGGGGTTGTCGGTTCTGGGCAAGAAGGTGACGGGTGCCATCCGGCAGCCCAGTGGTGGCCCGACTTTCAACATCAAGGGCTCGGCGGCCGGGGGGGGGATTTCGCAGTGTATTCCCCTGGCACCCTTCTCCATCCGCATGACAGGCGATATTGACTCCATCACCAATGCTCACAACCTGGCGCTGGTGGCGTTAACCTCCCGGATGCAGCATGAGAAGAATTACGATGATGCCCGCCTGGCTAAAACCGGGATCCGCCGGCTGAATGTGGATCCGGCACAGGTGAGCGTGAAGTGGTGTATTGATTTCTGCGCCCAGAGCCTGCGCAACATTACCATCGGCCGCGGTGGCAAGATGGACGGCTTCGAGATGGACTCCGGCTTCCAAATTTCGGTGGGAAGTGAAGTGATGGCCATTCTGGCGGTTTCGAAGGATCTCAAGGATCTGCGGCAGCGTCTGGCCAGGATGGTCCTGGCCTGTGACAAGGATGGCAATGAAATCACCACCGCCGACTTGAAGGTGGATGGCGCGATGGCCGCCTGGATGGTGGATGCCATTAATCCCACACTGGTGCAGACGGTGGAAGGCCAGCCGATCTTCGTGCATGCCGGTCCGTTTGCGAATATCGCCATCGGGCAGAGTTCCATCATCGCCGATGAGATCGGGACGCGCCTCTCCGAATATCATGTGACTGAAAGCGGCTTTGCGGCGGATATCGGGTTTGAGAAATTCTGGAACCTGAAGTGCCGCTTCTCAGGCCTGAAGCCGAGCGCGGTTGTGGTGGTGGCGACGATCCGCGCGCTGAAGATGCATGGTGGCGGGCCGGCGGTGAAACCCGGAGCCAGGTTGGACGAGGCGTATACCCGTGAGAATCTCGGCCTGCTTGAGAAGGGCTGCGAGAACCTGGTTGCTCATATTGAGATTGTCAAGAAATCCGGCGTGCGGCCGGTGGTCTGCATCAACGGTTTTCACACGGATACGGCGGCCGAGGTGGCATTGGTGAGGAAAGTGGCCCAGCAGCATGGTGCCTATGTGGCGTTCTCCCAGCACTGGCTCAAGGGGGGCGAGGGCGCCCGCGAGCTGGCTGAGGTTGTGGTGGCGGCGGCCAACGAGAAGAATGACTTCAAGTTCCTCTACGATCTCAAGACCCCGTTGCGTAAGCGGATCGAACTGATCGCCAAGGATATCTATGGGGCCGATGGAGTAACCTACAGTGATGTTGCGCTGGAGAAGGCTGTGAAGTTCGAGGCTGATCCCGCCACTGCTGCAATGGGTACCTGCATGGTTAAAACGCATCTCAGCCTCTCGCACGACCCCACCCTCAAGGGACGGCCGAAGGGCTGGACGCTGCCGATCCGGGATATCCTGGTCTATCGTGGTGCCGGATTTGTGGTGCCCGTGGCGGGCGAGATCAAGCTGATGCCCGGGACGGCGTCGGAGCCGGCGTTCAACAATATCGACATTGATGTGGACACAGGCCGGGTAAAGGGGCTTTTCTAGACCATTCTGCCAAGCGTGCGGCGGATTTCAGGGCTTGGCGCTTTTCTGCTCCGGGCCCTTGTCTTCAGCCGCATGATCCCTGTTCAGGAAGTAGTTGGCCCAGCCCGAGGTGAAGGCCAGGTTCATCTTGCGAGGGGGCACGTAATTGGCGCGCATTTCCTCCAGCTTCCCAGCCCCCTTCATGCGGGAATAGACCACGGTCCAGGCGCAGGGCCTTTCCTCGGGATAAACACCGCACATGCCGCACGTGCTGTCGCCGCACGGACCGTTGCGCTGCTGCTTGGCGCACATGCTCTGCGGGCAGCAGTAGGCCATGTCGGGGAGTGCGCAATCACCGCAATCGCGACAGCCGAAGCTCAGCATCTTCACCATGTATTCGTTGAAGTGTGAAAACTTGGCAAGCAGGGGATGCTTCAGTGTCATCTGGTAGTAGCGCGTGAGGAGGCGGCACCCGATACTGCCGCGCTCAAAAGCGAGATGGTGTACCGCCATCGAGAACCCATAGCCGAGCGTTCCGCGGCTGGCCGGGAGGCTTTTGACGGGATCGCCATCCACTTCGCCGGGCCGGTAAGTTTTCGGAGGGGGGAACAGGTAAAATTCGTCTTTCCGCCCGAAGCACACCTCGGGAATGAAAGATTCCCATTGCGGCGCGAGTTCATCCGCCCGCCTGATGATAAACTGGAAGTCCTCGTTCTTGAGGCCAAACCCGCCGATGTGGACACCGTTGAAGCCCATACCCTTGAACATGGCAACCATCTTCGCCGCCCGTTCCAGGCGCTTCGCCTTCCCCTTGTCCGGCTCCTTGGATTCGGTCTCGAGGAGGCTCAGCAGTTCATCCGTGACCACGCAACCCGCCACCAGGCCGGCATGCATGGTTTTGGCCGCCCCGTAGCTCAAGACGTAGACATTGCCAATCAGCGGGACCTTGAGCCCCCGGCTGGCCATGTAGCGCCTGACCTCCAGGAACTTGCGCATGTCATAGCCCAGCTGGGTGATGATGAAGTCCGCGCCCGCGGCGATTTTCTTCTCGAGCTTGAAGAACTGCGGGAGCAGCTCCTCCTCCCTGAGTTTGAACGGGGATACTGCGGCACCAATGTAGAAATTCGTTTGGGGAAGACGCGTCGTGGTGCCTTTCTTGGCGCCGGGTACCTCCAGGCCGGCGTTCATGGCCTTCAGGTACTTGATGGTTTGGACGGAATCCAGGTCGAACACGCCGGCCGCATTCCCCTCGAACCCGCTGGCGGGATAGTCGCCCGTCAGGACAAGCAGGTTATTGACGCCCGATCTGGCAAGGGCCATCACACGGGACTCGACGGCATTGCGATTCATGTCGCGGCAGGAGAAATGAACGAGGGAGTCCATCCCGTACTTCTGGATCTCCGGCGCCAGCGCATCGGGCGTTATGGCCGAATTTCCGCCCGGGTTGTCTGTAAGGCTGACGGCGTGAATTTTTGATTCCGTGCCGGAGAGGGCTTTGGCAAATTCGATCGCCGCCTCCACGCCGGGGCCGGTTTTCCCGCGACCGGGTACAAATTCACAGGTTATGGCAAACTCGCCCCGCTCAAGTGTTTCCCGTAGCATAATAAAATGACCTTCCTGTGAAAAAAATCAGTCCCGCTATATGATGATGGACGTCCAAAATATCAATATTATTTCGTTCAAATCAATAAGAGTATCCCTGCCGCGTCATGGTGTTCAAGAGAAATATAACACA
>CAZMSS010000223.1:0-4891 GCA_964568965.1 uncultured Verrucomicrobiota bacterium
CGCCTCGACAGCCCTGCAAAATCTCCTTGTGTTCCCATGACCGATTCTGCATAGTGCTGACTGATTTTTGCGTACTTAACCAAAACAGCGAATAACAACAGGAGATACGATGATGGAGAACGAATCATTGCGCGAACCGAAAAACACAACCGTTATGTTGCTGGTTTTGTGTATTGTGGTGGTGGGCATTCTGGCTATTGTTGGTTTTGCAAAGGCCTCCAGTCGCGCCAAGGAATGCGATCGTCTGACGGCAGACAAGGAAGCAATCCGCACCGAACTTGAGCAGGTTAAGCAGGAGTGCCAGATCAAGGTTGATCAGGCCGAGAAATTGCGCCTGACCGCCCTGGAATGGACCCGTCAGCACCAGCTTCAGATTCAGGAAGAAATGCGCAAGAAGGCTGATGAAGCCGCCAAGCAGGCGAAGCTGAAGGAATCGGCCGCCAAGAAACCCGAAGTGACCAAGGCTTCCGCCGGCACCAAGGGCAAGGTTACACCGGTCAAGAAAAGCGGCACCAAGACCTCGAAGAAAGCCGTCCACAAGGCGTAATCGAAAGGTATCCTGGCAAGGTTTCAAAACGGGACGCTTACGAGCGTCCCGTTTTTATTTCCATCACCGGCTGGTTCAGGCTGGATCCATAAGGAGTGATGAGCATGTCTGGAATTTTCAAAGCCTATGATATTCGCGGTATTTACGGCAGCAACCTGACCGAGGCGCTCGCCACTGACATCGGGCGCGCGTTTGCAACCTTCCTGAACTGCAAGAAGGTTGTCATTGGCTATGACATGCGTCCGCATTCCAAGCCGCTCTTCGAGGCCCTGTGCAAGGGTGTTACCATGCAGGGGGCGAATGTCATTAATATCGGCCTGTGCTCAACCCCCATGTCCTATTACGCGAATGGCTCCCTGGGTGCCGATGCCAGCATCATGATCACCGCATCCCACAATCCGGGAGAATGGAACGGGTTCAAGCTCTGCAGGGAGCAGGGGATCCCGATCAGCGGGGCGACGGGGATCAAGGATATCGAGCAGATTGTGCTGGCCAAGGCGTTTGCCGCACCCGCCGCGAGGGCCGGGTCCGTCACAACCCATGACATCGTGCCCGCCTATGTGACGCATGTCCGCAAAGCCGCGAAGCTGAAGCGGCCTGTCAGGATTGCCGTGGACTTTGCGAACTCCATGGGAATTCTCGAGGCCAAGTGCCTGGAAGGCCTGATTGAAATGACCCGCCTGTACGATACGCTGGACGGCACGTTTCCAAATCATGAGGCCAACCCCTTGAATACCGAAACGCTCGAGGTGTTGGAGAAGACCGTCCGGGAAGGAAAGTACGATTTCGGCGTGGCCTTTGACGGGGATGCCGACCGGGCTGGCTTTGTTGATGAGAAGGGCCGGATTGTGCCAATGGACATGATCACCGCCCTGATCGCCACCAGTGTTCTGGAGCAGGAAAAGGGTGTGATCTTCTACGACCTGAGAAGCAGCTGGGCCGTCAAGGAAGTGATCGAGGCCAGCGGCGGAACCCCGATGATGAGCCGGGTGGGGCACGCCTTCATCAAGCAGCAGATGCGGGACAACAAGGCCATCTTTGCGGGTGAACTGTCAGGCCATTATTACTTCCGCGACAACTATACCACGGAGAGCTCCGCCATGGCGGTGCTCTATATCGCCAATGTCATCACAAAGACGGGTAAGACACTGTCGGAACTGATCAAGCCCATCCAGCGGTACTTTGCGAGCGGGGAAATCAACTCCGAGGTACACAGCCCCAAGGCGGTCCTCGACGCCATCCAGAAGAAGTACAAGGACGGCAAGTTGCTGGAATTGGACGGCATCACGGTGGAATATGCCGACTGGTGGTTTAATGTGCGGTGCTCCAATACTGAGCCCTTGGTGCGGCTGAATCTTGAGGCGAAGACCAAGGCGGTCATGGAAGCGCGCCGCGACGAGTTGCTGAAGTTGATTCGCGGGGCCTAGGCTGGCCATTTCTTAATTACACCCTTAAGGGTGGGGGACCGGAGTCCATGACAACGATTGAACAATTGCTTTCAGACTGGATGCGGACCGCATTCAAAACGGCGCTGCCTGAGGTCGACTCCGACTGGTCAACCGTCACTGTTGTGGCGACCACCAGCGCCGAGTTCGGGGATTACCAGTGCAATCATGCCATGGGCCTGGCCAAGGCGCTTAAGAAAGCGCCACGCCAGATTGCCGACGCGGTGGTGGCCAATGCGCCCGCTCAGGAGGCGATTGCCAAAGTTGCCATCGCCGGACCGGGGTTCATCAATATCACGCTGAGCACGGAGTGGCTGGCCGGGATGGTCCGGGTTGCCGGGGCTGATCCCCGCTGCGGCGTTCCCGCCGCCGGCGCGGGCAAGACCGTGATCCTGGATTACTCCAGTCCCAATGTCGCCAAGCCCATGCATATCGGGCATATCCGGTCCACCGTGATCGGAAACGCCCTGGATCGCCTGCATCGGTTTCTCGGGTACAAGGTTCTGTCCGACAACCATCTGGGCGACTGGGGAACCCAGTTCGGAATCATGATCATGGGCTACCGCCACTTTGCCGACCCGCAGGCCCTGGCGGCGGAACCGGTCGAGGAACTCGAGCGCGTCTATGTGAAGAGTTATGAGCAGTCGAAAAAGGACGAGACATGGCTGGCGCAGGCCCGGCACGAGCTGGTCAAGCTTCAGGCCGGGGATCCTGATAACAGGGCGCTCTGGCAGCGGTTCGTGGAACTGAGCCTGAAGGAATTCGACCATATCTATAAACGGCTCGACGTGAAGTTCGACCTGGTTCGCGGCGAAAGTTACTATAATGACCGGCTTGCGGGCGTGGTCCAGTCCCTCATGGACCAGGGGCTGGCGCGCGAGAGCGAAGGGGCGCTGGTGGCGTTTTTGGATGACGAGAAACTGCCGCCCTGCCTCGTGAAGAAAAGCGACGGGGGCTTCAACTATGCCACCACCGATCTGGCCACCATCGAGAGCCGGGTGACGGAATTTCATCCCGATAAGATCATCTATGTGACCGATGAGCGCCAGCAGCTGCATTTCAAACAGGTATTCGCCGTGGCCCGTAAAATGGGATGCAAAACGAACCTGGAACATGTCTGGTTCGGACTGATGCGGTTGCCCGAGGGTACGTTCTCAACCCGGCAGGGCAACGTGATTAAACTCGAGAAGTATCTCGACGAAGCCGAGTCGCGCGCCCTGGCCATCGTCAAGGAAACAAGTCCCGACATGCCCGAAGGCCGACAGAAGGACGTCGCCCGGGCCGCGGGAATCGGTGGCGTGAAATACGCCGACCTGAGCCAGAATCCCCAGAGTCTGGTCACCTTCACCTGGGAGAAGGCCCTTGCCCTGGACGGTAATTCGGCGCCGTATCTCCAGTATGCCTATGCCCGTATTGCCAGCGTACAGGACAAATACCGCGACCAGTTCCCGGCCAGTGATCTCGCCAACTTCCCGGTCATTCTCGGCGAACCCATTGAACGGACTCTGGCGGTCATGATCCTCCAGTTCCCGGAAGTGGTGGTTCGGGCGGCCGAAAGCTACAAACCCAGCGTGCTGGCCGATTATCTTTACGGGCTCTCTTCCGCCTACAGCACCTTCTACCAGAACGTCCCGTTCCTGAAGGCCCCGGAGGGAGTCCGCGAGAGCAGGGTCAACCTGTGCACCGTTGTGGCAAAAATCCTGCGACAGGGACTGAACCTGCTGGGGATCGAGACTCCGGACAGGATTTGAAAGCCATCGAGCCCGGCGTTGACTTGCGTTCCGTGGTGTGAGATAGTGACCACCGATTTTTTCAACGTACCGCTGCGGGAGGCCTCATGACGCCTTTGATCGAGAAACTGTTGATCCTTCAGGATCACGACCTGAGGATTCTGAAATTTGAACGAGAACTGGCTGACATCCCTTTGCGAAAGGCAGCCATCGACTCCATGCTGGATGACCACCGCCAGGCGGTCGTGAAAGCCAAGGATGTCCTCAAGGGACGCCAGGCTGAAATCAAGAAGTCCGAGCTGGAAATCGAATCATTCCGGGAAAAGATCCGGAAGTACCGCGACCAGCAGATGCAGCTGAAGAACAACCAGGAATTCCGCGCCATGGAGAAGGAAATCGATGGCGTGAACAAGTCGATCCGTCAAACTGAAGACCGCATCCTGGAAATCATGGAGACCGTTGAGTCGGCCCAGGCCGGAGTCAAGCAGTGCGAAGACGCCCTCAAAAACGATGAAGGCAGCGTCAAGCATGAGGTGGCGGCCATCGATGAGCGCGCGAACGAGATCAAGGCCGAGCTTGATGACGTGAAGAAAAACCGCGCCACGCTGGCCGGCGAACTGGATGCCACACGCGTCAGCCAGTACGACCGGATGTTCAAGAACAAGAAGGACCGGGTGTTGGTGGCCGTTGAAGATAACGGCACATGCGGTGGTTGCCATATGAAACTGCCGCCCTACATCTGCCACGATGCGCGGAAGCAGGTGGATGTGGTCGCGTGCGGCTATTGCGGACGGATGCTTTATTAAATTGTGATGCCGAAAGGCAGGGGGCGTTCGGTCGCTCCGGCTTAAGCGCAAGCGGGCCGGGGAGGAAAGTCCGGACTCCACAGGGCGGGATGCCGGTGCCTAACAAGCCCGGGGGCTTCCTCTTAAAGGGAAGTCACGGAAAGTGCCACAGAGACTATACCGCCCCAATGAAGCCGCAAGGCCAAGTTGAGGTAAGGGTGAAAAGGTGGTGTAAGAGACCACCGGGCGGAAAGTAATGACCGTCGCATGGCAAACCCCATTCGGAGCAAGATCAAATAGGGAACCTGAGGTGGCCCGCCTCGTGTTGCCGCGAAAGCGGCACGCGGTTTCGGGTTGATCGCTTAGATAAATGACTGATCCCGT
>CAZMSS010000224.1:0-4881 GCA_964568965.1 uncultured Verrucomicrobiota bacterium
CGGCAGCGTCAGATGTGTATAAGAGACAGCGCCCGCCCCGAGTGCCATAAGATGAATCCCCCCGTCCGGAGCGAGGCCGATCGCGAGGCGCTGGTCGGGGGGCTCCTGGATGGAACCATCTCCTGCTTCGCCACGGACCATGCGCCCCACACCGCCGCCACCAAGGCCAACGGATTCAAGACCGCGCCATTCGGCGTCGTGGGGCTCGAAACCGCCGTCGGCGTCACCTACACCCTGCTCGTGAAAAAGGGCCTGATGAGCGCCCTCGCCTGGGTGGCCCGCTGGACCACGGAACCGGCCCGGATCCTCGGGCGACCGGCCCCGACACTCGCCGCAGGCGCCCCCGCCGATGTGGTGCTGCTGGATCTGGACTCCGAGTGGGTGGTCAACGCCGCCGAGTTCGCCTCGAAGTCCCGCAACACCCCCTTCGAGGGCTGGCGCCTGACCGGCCGGGCGGTTATGACATTTTGCGGCGGGAGGCTTGTCTTTGATCTGAAACCTGAAATTTCAAATCCCATCTCCCGTCAAAACATCGTTTTGATGGGTTTCATGGGCACGGGGAAAAGCACGGTGGGCAAGAAACTCGCAACGCGGCTCGGCCTGACGTTCCTCGACATGGACACGCTCATTGAGGAACGTGCCGGGAAACCCATCCCCCGGATCTTTGCGGAGGAGGGCGAACCCCGGTTCCGCGCCATGGAACGGGAGCTGGCCCGGGAGCTTTCGCAACGCAGCGGGCTGGTCATCGCCTGCGGCGGCGGGGTGGTCCTGAACCCGGACAACATCAAGGACTACAGCCGGACAGGCCTGGTGGTGTGCCTGACGGCCACCCCTGACGTCATCATGGAGCGGACATCACGCGACCGGAACCGCCCGCTCCTCGAGGAACAGGACCGCATGAAGCGCATCCTGGATCTCCTGGAAAAGCGCCGGCATCTCTACGCCGCCATCCCGCACCAGGTGGACACCTCCACCCTTCCGGCGGAGCGGGTGGTGGAAACCATCCTGGAAATGATCCGGCCATGATCACATTCCGCACGGCCACCCCCGACGATATTCCCCTGCTGGGAAACCTGGCGCACACCATCTGGCCCCAGGTATTCCTCTCAATCATCACACGGGCGCAAATGGACATCATGCTCGCGAAGATGTATGACCCGGCGACAATACGCGGGGAAATGGAAAAGGGGGTCGTCTGGAAACTGGTGGAGGAGCACACCATCCCCATCGGCTATCTGTCCTACTCCATGGTCAGCCCCACGGAATGCAAGCTACACAAGATCTATGTGCTCCCGGAAAAGCATGGGCTCGGAATCGGCAGGCTGTGCCTTGCCGAGGCCGAGCGCTTTGCGCGTGAACAAGGTGCCACAACCCTGTTCCTCATGGTCAACCGCGCCAACGACAGGGCGCTCCGGGCCTACCGCGCCTTCGGTTTCCGGGCCGCCAAGTCCATCGACTGGGAGTTCAGCCCGGGGTTTATCCTCAATGATTACCGGATGGAACTGAGTATTCAGTAGGCAGCAAGAAATGACTGCAAACGGCTTACGGCCTGCTGTTCATGAGGCTGTCCAAGCCTGCGAACGGATTGACGATCGGGGAGGCTTTTTTCACATCGTGGGTGATGGACCCGTCGCCCATGGACCTCAGGCTGTCGGGAGCATGTTCGTCATCGTGGCAATAGATGCAGAGTAATTCCCAGTTGCTGCCGTCAGGGGGATTGTTGTCGTGGTTGAAATCCTTGTGGTGGACGGTGAGTTCCTTCATGCGTTTGCCCTCGAACTCACGCCCGCACCGGCCGCACACATGGGGGAAGAGCTTGAGCGCCCGCATCCGGTATCCGGCCTGGCGCTCCGCCACATCACGCCGGAGTTCCTCCCTGACCTTCGCCAGCCGTCCTGCATCCGATCCTGTCGTCATGTGCGTATGCTAACAACGCCGGAGGAGGAAATACAATTCAAGACTTAGCCGGGGCGGAACGGGGTTAGTTTTCCCGCCGTGGTTTTCTCCCCTGGGGCGGGCGGTCCGTCTCCATGACCACCTGGATGTCGCGGCCGCCGTGGGAGGCCCGGTTCAGGGCCGGGATGACGCGTTCGGCGTCCTGACGCGACATCTCGAAGAAACTGGCGTGCTCGGTGATGTGGATCCGGCCGATGCGCAGCAGGGGGCCGGGGGTCGCGCGGTTGATCAGCGCCATCAAATCGGGGGGCGTCAGCGCATTCCGGCGCCCGAGATTGATCCGCAACCGGGCAACATCAGGGTCCCGCTGCCTGTAGGCGGGGCGTTCCGCACGATCCGGACGATCGGACCGGTCCGGGCGATCCTGCCGGTCAGCGGGGCCGCGGCGGCCGCGGCGGTCGCCGGCGTCATACCCGCCGTGCGGGCCATGGCTCATGACGGCGTTTAAATCGGATGCATCCTTGTAGCTGGCCAGGAACCGGTCGAAATCGAGGAGAATGAACCGCTTGACCATCTCTTCGCGCGACAGGTCGGCCAGCACCTTGTCGATGACGGGCATGAAGGGCTCGAGACGCCCGTCGGCCGTGTCCACCTGCTTGACCTTTTCCAGCAGGCAGGCCAGCTGGGACTCGCAGACCTCGCGGCCCGAGGGCACGCGTTTGTGCACAAAGGGCTTCTTGAGGATCCGCTCGATCATGCGGAGCTTCTGCTCCTCGCGATAATGGATGAGGACGATGGACGTTCCCTCGCGGCCCGCCCGGCCGGTCCGGCCGCTGCGGTGCGTGTAGAGCTCCACCTCGTCGGGAAGGTTGTAGTGGATGACATGGGTGAGCTCGTTGACATCCAGCCCGCGGGCCGCGACATCGGTGGCCACGAGGATCTGGATGTGCCGCGCCCGGAACGCGCCCATGACCTCGCTGCGCTGGTCCTGCGTCATGTCGCCATGGAGCGCCTCGGCGTGATAGCCGTCCTTGTTCAGGTGATGGGCCAGCTCCTGGGTTTCCACACGGGTCCGGCAGAAGATGATGGCGTAGAGGCCCGGCGTGGCATCCATGATGCGCTTCAACGCGACATAGCGGTCGCGGGCATGGACCTTGTAGCATTCGTGGCGGATGGTATCCGATCCAGAATTGCGCGAGCCGCACAGGATCTCCTCGGGGTTCTCCATGTACTTGCCCGCCATGGACGCGACCTGCCGGGGCATGGTCGCCGAAAACAGGAGGGTCCGGGCGGAATCCGGCACGGCGCCAAGGATGGCCTCCATCTCCTCCTGGAAGCCCATGTTCATCATCTCGTCGGCCTCGTCGAGCACCACCCAGCGCACACGGGTCAGGTTCGCCCTTTCACGCCGCAGCATGTCGTGCATGCGGCCCGGCGTGGCGACGATGATATGGGCGCCCCGGCTCAGCGCGCGGATCTGCTCCCCGATGGGCGACCCGCCATACACCGCCAGGGTCCGGACCCCGCGGGTGTGTTTGGCGAAGGAGTTCAGGTCCTTGACGATCTGCAGGCACAACTCACGGGTGGGGCACAGGATCAGCCCCTGCGTCTCGAACTTGGTCACGTCGGTCATCTGCAGGAGCGGGAGGCCGTAGGCCGCCGTCTTGCCGGTTCCCGTCTGGGCCAGGGCGACAAGATCGCGGGTGCTGTTGAGGAAAATCGGGATCACCTTGGCCTGAACCGGGGTCGGTGTTTCAAATCCCAGTTCCTGGATCGCTTGAAGCAGGGCGGGCGACAGGCCCATGGTAGTAAAGTCTTTCATATCCGGGTAGTGTGGACTTTGTGGCGGGGATAGTCAATGTCGGCGGGGGCGGAAGCGTTCTTTGCGCACTCCTTCTGAAATCAACGGAAGAGCAGGCAGACGCCGAGGATGGCGACGAGGGTCCCGAAAATGGCGCGGGGACTGATGCGCTCCTTGTAGAGGACTGCCGTGAACGGAATGATCATGACGGGCGAGAGGGATACAAACGTCTGGGCCAGCCCGGCAGAGATGAGCTTGATCGAGACCATCAGCAGGGTCACCCCCACAAACGGGCCGACAAAGGCACCCAGCAGGATGATCCTCATCGCGCGTGCATCACGGAAGGCCCGGAATACGTGTTTATGCCGGCCCAGAACCGGTATCAGCAGCATGAAACACACCAGCGCGAAGATGAGCCGGATTTCTGTTGCGGCAAAGGGCGAGGCCACATCCCTGATCCCGATCTTGGACAGCGGCATGGACAACCCCTGCGCCAGCGCCGCCAGAAGCGCATACACCCCGCCCCGCCAGGTCAGCCGGTGACGGGGGGCCTCCGGGGATTCTCCGTGGTCGGGGGATTCCAGCACCACCCAGAGGATGCCGATCAGGGTGGTGGCCATCCCGATCCAGTTCCACATCGTCAGTTGCTCCCCGGTCAGCAACCAGCTGAACAGGGCGGAGAACGGCGGAGCGAGGGAAAAAATCAGCACGGCCAGGCGGGGCCCGATCAGGAGGAACGACTGGAAGAAAAACAGGTCGCACAAAAAGAAACCGGCGACCCCTGAGAGCCCCAGCCACACCCAGGCATGCAGGGATGCTGAAAGAGGAATCGCCTCGCCCAGCATGAGCCAGCAGTAGACCATGAAGAGCGGGAGGGCAACCAGGAGCCGGATGATGTTGACCGCCAATGAACCCACTCGGCGCCCCGCCGCCGTCCAGCACAACGCGCTTAGGGTCCAGCACAACGCCGTCGCCAAAGCCGCCAGTTCTCCAAGATAAGGCATGGTTATGGGAAAAAGCGGAATAGTTACCATCCGATCCGGGAACCGTCCACAATTTTGTCATGCATCCCGTATGCATCCCGTATGCCGGAATTATTTCAGGAATGCTGGCAACCGGTCTATACCCGGAAAATCACATCACGGCCATCGCCTGCTGGATATCCGCCCACCAGTCCCGCACCG
>CAZMSS010000225.1:0-4873 GCA_964568965.1 uncultured Verrucomicrobiota bacterium
CGGCTGCTGTCGATCGTGGTTCGGTCGTTCGCCTCACTCACTCTCGATTGATTCATTATATCACCTAATCGACGAATTACCATATAGCCGTTAGTATGGCAATCCCTCGAAAATCGGATTAGGTCAGAAGCCCTTATATATCAAGGACTTAGGCATGTCGGATATTTTTGGAATTTGACTGAAAATGCCGCACGAGCGCGACGCGGGGAGGGCAAACGCGGAAAACGCTAGTCGTAAGCCATTAACCGATAAGGGGTTCGGTAAATTCGGCAATATCCGGGCCGAAAAAGGGGCTTTCAGAAAGGACAAAAAGCCTTGACGGGCAAGACTTTAGCCGATTATTTCGCGTGAAATGGAGCGTGCAGGTCGGGATTGCGCCGCCATCGCCTCGCTGGAAACGAGGTGCTCTACTCTCTGAGCTATGCACGCATTTAGAATCAGGATTAGTTTTTGTTTTTTGGCTGTTTTCGTTTCCGTTGCCTGATCGGCAATTCGTGATCGGTGGGCATCGCGGGCAGTGTACCATTTTCCGCCAATTTTGTACGCAGCAATATACTCGGATCGGCTCAACACCTGCCACCCGCTGCCCCGGTACGCGGCAGCGGCCTCCTCACCCTCGCAATAGGTTAGCAGACAGTATATCTGTGGATAGGCCTGGCGGACAAGACGGCCGGCGATCGCCAAGGCTCTTGACTCCGAGTTTTTTGGGGGCACATCCGTTAATACCATTTTGCGAAGCTCAAGAACATCACACTGTCGAAGTGCGAGAGCCGTAGTGGCGTGATTCGTTGAGGGCGAGCCGAATGTCAGCACGCCCTCGCAACGGCCCGAGTAGAATGCTCCGAAGGCAAACTTAAAGGCCCCGCCGGCACCGAGTGGATGATGTCGCTTCAGGAACGCGACGGCATCCACGTTACTGATTCGGGCAATGCGAAGATTGATCTTGAGTTCGCTCATGCGATGCGGATTCTGTTCATCAATGCCTTGCCCAGGGCCGGAGGCAGCTTCTCTTGCGAACGCAGTCCGAGGAAGCGGAGGAGTTTGGGCACGTCGGCATCTTCGTAGGGAAGGACGACAGTGTGTCTGGTAGTTTCCTCGATCGCGGGTAGTGGCTCATCAAGCTCCTGGATCTCAGGCGTTGGGGCCGCCGATGGCTGTTCGAGATCGGCCAACAGCAGCTCGCTGTAGAGATCCGCATTCTCGTCGCGCACCTCCGCCAGCAGCTCGTCGAGTACTTGCTGATTCCAGTTGGCCAGTTCGGCGGTTCGGTTGTCGGCGAGGGAGAAGCCGCGTTGCTGCTGAGAATCGTGATCGACCCAGACGACGGCGATGGTGGACCAACCGAGGGTCTGAGCAGCGAGGTAGGTGCCGTTGCCGGCCTCGATCTGACTATTCTGCCGGTTAGCGACAATCGGCTTGACCTGGCCAAACTCCCGGAGGCTGGCGGCGATCGCCGTGAGGTTGGCGGCGGAGTGCTCGCGGGCGTTCTTGGGGTCGAGATGTACTCGGTCCATCGCCACGGCGAGCGGGCGGAGCTGCTCGGCGATGTGGGAATGGGGATCGTGGGTCGTTAAGTGGATGGGCGACTTCTTGGCCATTAGACGCCGCCTTTGGTTGCGATTGCGTCGGCGACCTGCTCGAAGACCCAGCGGACGACGTCGGCCCGGGATGAGCCGACGTGCTTTCCGCACTTGAGCCGGGTGTTATTTTGGTCGAGGGCTTTCCAGAGCCGGCGGAAGGCGATCGAGGCGGCGGGACCGAGCCGCAGGTCGAGCCGCATTTCCCGCTCCAGGTAGCCGACGGGCTGCTCACGCGAGATCGGAAGGACGACGGCAATGAGGTCCGATCCGATCAGTGTGAAGGGGATAGACTGAGGGATAGGGTCAGGCTCGTGCGGAACTAGATCGCATGAAGGGATCGAAGCGGCGACGGCGGGTGGGTCGGTATACGCGGCTTCTGCATGGGCCTCACGGATTGAATCTTCATCGTCTTCCGGAGGGGCGTTGCTGAGGGCGGCTAGCCAGGCACGTGGGTTTTCGGTCTTGCGGGCCTGAGCGATCATCTCATCGACCGGCATCCCGATAGTCACGGAGGTTAGACCGAGTTCTTTGCAGTATTCGCGGAGGGCTTTGAAGCTGATTGCGTCGCTACTTTCGGACATTGGAGCTACTTTCTTTCATTAACCATGAACGGCCTGCCGTCGGTGGCAAACCGTGATGGGGCGGCCTCGCGGGTCGGTGCCTGCGGAGGCGGTGGCGGGGGAGCGATCAGCCGAACCCCAAGGGCGTGGCCGATCGCACAACAATTGTAATAGTTATCGAAGTGATGGTTCGATCGCGAGAGGCGGACCCATTTTCGGACCAGCCCGCGATTGGGAAGAAATTCCTCGACTTCCTTTTCGGAGGTGAGATGCTTACCGAGGCGGATATGCTCGTTGCGGTCGGTCGATCCGTAGAAGGTCATGGCACCACCTTGGAGATTCCCGGCATCGTCGGTGATCGGCGTGGCGAGGCGGCGATGCCCCCACGATTTCCAGTAATCGGCGTTGACTTCCACAACCCAAGCACGCTCCGTGGGGAACCAGACGATATGGTAATCCTCTCCCACCAGGCGTATCCGCTTGTTGATCGCGGCAGGGCGGGAGTACCGGCGTCCATACTGCGCTCCGTCGCCGCACCCCATCGCCGCCTTGTAGCGAGGGCCAGACTCGCCGCAGAATGCGAATATTCCTTGCGACTTGTAGCGGGCATCGATCCAAACCTGCTCAGGAATCCGCCTATCAGACGTGCCATCGACCACGAAACCAGGCTCGATGATCTGATCTCGGAAATCGCGGAGGGCCAGCAGGATCGCCCGGGCGATGTCCATCGAGTCGCCGGCGACCTCGAAGGTACCATAATCGACGATATGGCCACGGCCGTCGGGAAGCCAGGCCATGAGCATCCAGTAGGAAACTCGCTTGCCGATGTCGATGTGCATGACGAGGGCCTGGGCGTCGGCGGGGACGATCCCCTTGCCGGGGTCTTGCATTCGCAGGGCGAGCTTGGCGGCTTCGAGCGGCGTTTCGTCGACGGCCGGCGGTACGTGGGGGATGACCCAGACGAATTGCACCAGCTCCCGCTCGGCGGACTCGTTGTCTTCCGCCCGCAGTGCCTTCCATTCCTTGGCGCCGATCGTGTCGGGAAACCAAAGGAGGTTATTGAATGCAGACCAGCGGAACCCGAGGGTCAGCGTGTCGGGGGCCTCGCCGCTGATCGTGCCGTCGGCGTCGATCGACTGACCACGGTGCAGCAGCCGGCCCGCCTCGTTCATTGTGCGGCGTTCGGCGGCGCTGATCGGTTGGGCACAGGACGGGCAAACGAAGTGGGCTAGCCGCATGGCCTCGATTTCGGTCGTTGCCTGCTGCCAGCCGAGGAGATGCTCACGCTCGGGGGCGACATACTGCCGGCAGTGCGGGCAAGGGCAGACGATGCGGGACTGCGTGCCACGTGTATATTCCTGCCAGATCCTCCCCTGCTCCGTGGAAACGGTGCATTCGCCGTAGAAATTCCGCTCCAGGATGCCCCAGGCACTGGACCGGTTCTCCATCTGTGTCACCGGGTCGGTCTCACGGGAGGATTCGCCCGCCTGATCCATCTTGTCCAGCTCGGTGGTCACGACGACGCGGGAGGTGTAGCTCGACCGCTTCTCATCGCCTCCGCCGGCCGACATGAACTTGAGTTCTGCACCGTTCTTGAACTTGATCGATTCGAGGTTGCCTATTCCATCGCGACTGCCAGGGCCGGAGGTTGGGAGCAGCTCGCGGAGATCGGGCGAGGATAGAATGACCGGCTTGGTTTCCTTATCCCATTTGTCGTGGTTCACATCCTGGGTTGGAGCACCGGCGATGGTCGTCTCTTGCAGCTCAAACAGGTGATAGAGCTGTGGAACGACGAAGCAAATTAGAGATTTCCCGCTCTGTACGCAACCGGTGGTGACGATACGGGGCCACTTGCCGCTATCCATGGCGTCGAGCAGTAGGGCCTGAAAGGGCTGGGACTCGGCACGCCATAACTGATCGCGAAGCGGCCCCTCAGAAGGTACGAGTACTTGCTCGCACCATTGGCGGCGGGTCCGGATTTCACGAGTTCGAGCCGACGTCAGGCACCACCGAATCTCCGCGGCGGTCGTCTGATCGATCGGGCTTAGTTGAGTTGCCATCAGCAAAAACAGAATCCACTTCACGTTCCGCATCCTCTAGTGCCTGGTTGAGTATGCGTAGGGCTGTCGGCCCAAACTGCCGCTGGAGTGTTTCGCCAGCCCGACGCAGGACGCCGGCGACCCGAATCCAGCATTGATGCGACCGCTCGCGGCTGACAAGGGCCTGCTCGCGCTCGCGACGGTCGAGCCGCACCAGTAAGGCGCGTTCTTTTCGGTATCGCTCGGCCCAATTAGAATCGCCCTGGACGAGCACGTCGTCGTCGCCAGGCTTGAGCTTAGTGGCGTTGCGTGCCAGGAAGTCGTGTAGCCAGCGGGCGACGGCACCCAGGTCGATGACTGAGCCGAGGACCGGGAGTTGATAGCGACTGGCCTGCTCGTCCAGGATCTTGTGTTGCCGGCCGCTGAGCTTGACCCAGTGTTTCTTGGGGATCGTCGCGTAGTATCGCCAGCGGTCGGCCTCTTCGGCGGCGACGCGGAACCGCTTGAGTGCTGCGGCTTCTGGCGGGTTGAGCTTCTCGCCGGCCTTGGTCTTGCGGAGGGCGGCGGCAACCAGATCACGGTCGGCGGCGTCGGGTTGTGACTGCATATTTTTGGCATATTCACTATTTTGCGATTACCTACCGGCCGGCACCGGTTTTGTGTATATAAAAACGCGCTGATCGACGGTGGTCAA
>CAZMSS010000226.1:0-4870 GCA_964568965.1 uncultured Verrucomicrobiota bacterium
CCTGGGGAGTGATTACGCCGAACTGGTCCGTGATGCCGAGGAGGGCAGGGGCTCTGTCTTGAACCAATATGGGGCTACGAATCTGCCATCACCTAACAATCGCGCCGCAGGCGCCAAAAACTGGAAGAATGAGGCCTTTGCCGGACTTGTCTTAGTGGGCGACCAGCTTATGCGCAACACGCAGAACATTGGCTGCTATTGCACTACTGAATCCAGAACACTGAACACTGAACACTGAATCCTGAATACTGCCCCCGACTCCTGCCCTTATTACTCCCTAGGCTTTATTTTTGTCTGTCCCTTGGCGCCTGCTGGCAATATATTGGAGTTGTGATGGCGGATTTGAGGAAGGAAATTGTCAAAAGGCTGGCTGACATGGAGCATGAAACGATGATGCGGGAAAACGATGCAATCCTGATAGTGTTCTTGGGCCTTGTCCTCTCTGCGGCGGCAGGCGTGCACACGGTCGAAAACGGCACGATGGCCGTTAAATACGACACCGCAACAGGGATGTTTGCCGTTATGGAGAAGGGCTCGGGCAGGGCGTTCATCTCGGATGGACGCTTGGACATGATTGACCCTGCACAGGCGGTGGTGGGGGTGGCACGAGATCCTGTTTTCGGCAAAGGGCGCAAGATCGTTGTCACGTCGGCGGAAGGCGGCAGCACCGCGCTGGAACTCTACAAGGATCTGCCTTTCCTGTTGATCCGCAAAACGTTGGCGAATGGGAGCTCGGCGGCGACCGACCTGCAGCGGGTTGTGCCGGCGACCTTCGCGCTTGACCTCGGCAAGCCTGCAGGCGAATTGCGCACGATGGGCACGGCGGGGCTTACCGCGCCGGACAAGCACCCCGGCAGCTATGTTTTCCTGACCTGCGCGGACCCCGTGACGCGCCGGGGCGTGGTCGCCGGCTGGGTCAGCCACGACCGCGGCGATGGCGTGATGTTCTCCACCATCAAGGACGGCAAGGTTGAATTCAAGGCGCAGATTGACTACGGGCATTTGCGGATTCCGCCCGGGAAGTCGGAGCGGCTGGAGACCCTCGCCGTTGGCTTGTTCGATGATGCACGCATTGGTGAGGAGTTGTTCGCCGATGCCATCAGGAAGCAATACGACATCAAGCTGCACCCCCGTTGCAGCGGCTACTGTACCTGGTATTCCGAGGTTGGCGGAATGGATGACAAGCAGAACGGCGCCGGCGCGTGCAACGAGCGCGACATCATCACACTGGCTGGGTTCGCGGCGCGCGAGCTGAAGCCCTTCGGTTTCTCCTTTGTGCAAATTGACGACGAGTGGCAGGCGGGCGGGAAGTTCAACGGCCCGCGTCGCGGCTTTGACCGCGTGAAGCCCGACGGACCCTATGCGAACGGCATGAAGCCCGTGGCGGAAAAGATTGCTGAGCGTGGACTGACCGCCGGCATCTGGTTCATGCCCTTCGCGCGCAACCACCAGGATCCGGAGTACAAGGAGCGCCAGCACTGGTTCACGAGGCGCCTCGATGGGAAGCCCTACGAGACCGCGTGGGGCGGCACCAGTCTCGACCTCACGCATCCCGAGGTTCAGGACCATATTTCCGGTCTCATCAAGACCATTCACGGGTGGGGTTACAACTACTTCAAGATGGACGGTTTGTGGACCGGTACGAGCACCGAGCAGATCTATGTCAACGACGGCTACAAGGACGACAATATCGGCAACCATCAGCCGTTCCACGATCCGTCCAAGACCGGCATCGAGAGCTTCCGCAATGGGCTGAAGCTTATTCGTCGGGCCGCCGGACCTGATGTCTTCTTCTCGGGGTGCTGTGCCAGCCAGAACATGCGCAGTCTCGGTGGCTCCATGGGATTGGTGGATTCCATGCGTATCGGCCCGGACAACGGTCAGGATTGGGAGGCCATCACCCGTGGCCCGATCCGCGGTTCGCGCCTTTACTTCCTCAACGGTCGAGTCTGGTGGAACGATCCGGACCCGTGCTATGTCCGCGCCTCGATCCCGCTTGCCCACGCCCAGCTCATCGTCTCCTGGATCGCGCTTAGCGGCGCGTTCTGGCTGAATAGCGACTGGCTGCCGAAGTTGCCGGCCGAACGGCTTGAATTGCTCAAGCGCACCATGCCCGCCCACGACGGGACCGCCCGGCCGGTGGACTACTTCGAGCGGAACGTGCCCGGCATCTGGCTGGTCACCGACGCCCGGCCGTCCGCCGTGAGGCGCGACGTTCTCGGTCTGTTTAACTGGGAGAGCCGGCCGGTGACGTTGGAATACGATGCGGCCAAGGCCGGACTTGATCCGAAAGCGACCTATCACGCCTTCGATTTCTGGGCTAACAAGCTGGTGACGGAGTTCACGGGCAAATTCGCGTTCGAAATGCCGTCGCAGGCCTGCCGTGTCATTGCTGTTCGCGCCGCGGAAGGACATCCCGTGTTGCTCTCCACCTCGCGTCACGTGACCCAGGGCATGGTTGATGTTGTGGACGAGACGTGGAAGCTCAATACGCTCTCAGGTGTCAGCCGTGTTGTCGGCAACGATCCCTACGAGCTACGGATCGCCGGGACGCTTGATGGCGGTCGTCACTGGAAGGCGAAAGGGGTTGAGCTTTCGTCCGCCGACAAGACTGCCGGCGTGACCACAGAACTAAACGAGGAGCCGGGGTTGGCCCGCGTCACCATCAAGGCCCCGGCCTCCCGTGAGGTGCGCTGGCGGGTCGTGTTTGGGCGCATGTGAACCCAGTCGGAGGACTTTCAAGGGACTGTCCTTGCTGTTCCCTGCTGTCCCTTAGACGTTGGACTTTGGATTTAATCCGATGTTTATGGTCTCTCTGCGGAGGAAACGGAGGCGAGGGGGGGAGTGTTCCGATTACTGAATCCAGAACACTGAATCCTGAACACTGCCCCCGACTCCTGCCCTTATTGCTCCCTGGCTGGACTTTCTGTGGGGGTGGCCCAGGGGTCGTGCCAGGGGAAGGGCTCGCGGACAGGATGGCCGTGGGCGTTATCCAGGGTCTGGGGGATGATCTCGGAGGGCTTGGGCGGCGGGAGGCCGGAACGCTTGTTGACCGTCATGTCATGATACGGGCAATTGGCATCCACCCAGGTGAAGAGCGTCTGCCGCTCCTCATCCGTCAAGGGTAGCTTCCGGTGCTTTTCATGATCCAGCAGGATCCGCGTCAGCTTGCTGCGGGAGGAGCCGAACTGCCTGGGCTGGGTGACCTCCCCGCCCTGAATATCCTGGTAAGTGATGGAAACCAGGCCGCGTTTCCGGATGTTGAAAAACGAGGGGGCCATGAAGTCGATGCCCCATTTGACCTTCGGTTCACCGGCCAGTGACAGCCCGGCCGCGGGTTTTTCGCCGCCATGGCAGGAAACACAGCGCCGGTCCAGGATCGGTTGGACCTGTTTTTCGAAGCTGATGGGCTCAGTGCCCCAGGGGGGCGGTACCGGCATCGACGGAGCGCGTCTCATGGCCAGCGTCGCCGACATCGTGGGCGCGATGGTCCCCCGGGTCTCGTGACACCCCATGCAGCTGCGCGTCTCGCCCGGCGCGAAGGAGATACTTGTGCGCATCCGCTGGATCTCCATCCCCTGAGCATCCAGGGCCTGGAAATAGACCGAGGCGTTGCCCATCACCGGAACCTTGAAGTGGGCCGACCCGTCGGCCTCCACCGGAACGGTCCCGATGACCCGCACCGGGCCCCAGCAGCTCTCCTGATTCCGCTGCCAGCTGAAACTCTTCCCGCCGTAATAGCGGGCGCCGGTCTCCTCGGTCAGCGGCCAGGGCAGGGATTCCATGATCCGGAGGGCCTTGATTTCACCCGGCTTGATTGTCGTGCCGTCATACACGTTGATGACGATGCAGGTGGCGTGGGTGCTACCAAAGAAAGCCTTAACTAAGCGCCATTCGGGACTATATCTGCTGTCCCCGTGGCATTTGCATGTTGTGCTAAAGCCTGCAAATATTGTTTTAGCATCGCTTGTGTCGAGCAGTATAAGAGATCTCGCGCGAAGGCGCGAAGCCGCGAAAAGACTGATTTGGAATTCAATCCCCCTTTCGCGTCTTCGCATGAGACCCCTTCTCCCGAGTGACAAGGTGTCCCTAGAAGCCCCCCGCAAGGGCCATCACCGTCAGCCTCTCGCCGATCCAGTGGTGTCATGCACAACCCTGATAACATGGGTTGTGCATAACGAATGGTATTTTTCAAAGAAGGCCCCCGCAGGGCGACAGAATGCCAGTCCCTTGTCGACCTCAGGATCCCGCACGAATTCCCTGGGCATAAGGTCGGCTTTGGCTGTTTTCCGAGTAGCCTCCGCCCTCACGGGCTTCCGGTCTCTGCTGGCGAGGAGGCGTTCGTAATATAGGGTTCCAATCTGGCGCTCCAACGCCCGCGTGCCCCAGTTTTGACCAGCCGCCTCGGCCATATACCACGCACGCGCTCCATCGTCTTCCACGCGCAATAATGCCCGGTAGTGCGTCCAACTCAATTCGGTACGCACTGCGTTCCAAATTAGGCGACAGAATGCCTGTCCCTTGTCGCCCCCAGGAGCGTTTGGCCGAACGCATTGACTGCCATCGCAATTACGTTGGCACCGTTGAGCGCGGCGAGCAGAACATCACCTTTGACTTGCTCATTCGTTTCGCCAAGGCACTCGACACGACCCTTGTAAAGCTCTGCATGTCTGCCAAACTCTGACCAATATAGCGTCCAATCCGTGTCGATGGGATAACCCATTTGCAGAATAGGACGCATTCGGGTTTCTTCTGGCCGGTGACTCGATTTTGTTGCCTCATGCGGGCGGTTAATTCAAGTCGGGAGTTTTTCAAAAAACCGTTTCTTGAATCTTCCGGCCCAAGTGACTACCTTTGACTCGAAACCCGT
>CAZMSS010000227.1:0-4868 GCA_964568965.1 uncultured Verrucomicrobiota bacterium
GTTTGCAGATCGGCGGGTGGCGGGCGCCGTCTTCACCACCGATGGGCGTCTCTACGGCTGCAGCGAGGGCGACGGCCAGTTCTTCAAGCTGGACCTGTCGGCCGAGAACCCCAAGGTCGAGTTGGTTGGGCCGGTCCATCCGCCGCCGCCGGAGCTGCTGGATCAACCGCACCAACCGTTCTTCTCGTCGCGGTTGGTATTGGATCGCGATGGGCGGGTGTGGGGCACCAGCGGCTCTGCCTGCCTGTGGCACTACGATCCGCCAAGCGGCAGGCTGTCGACCATGGGACCCTGCATCTCCGGCGCTGCTGGCCGTGAAGCGCATACCACTGTCTCGGCCTGGGCGGTTGATCCGGTCAGCGGGATGATTTACGGCGGCACGAGTCCCGATGGTTTCTTTTTCAAGTTCGACCCTGAGACACAGCAGGTGACGCCGCTGGGCAAACCCACGCGACTGAATGAGATCCACTGCCTCACGGTCGGTCTCGACGGTCGTGTCTACGGCATGGCGGGCGGAGCGGAGGATATTGGCCACCTGTTTGTCTACGATCCCGCCAATGGCGCCCTGGCCGATCTGGGCGTGCCGGTCTCGACGCTCACGACACGGCAATACGGCTATCACTTCCGCAGCGCTCTGACGGCGGCTGGCGGTGAGATCTGCTTCGGCCAACACGAGCGGGCCAGCCATGTGTGGCTCTATTTCCCGAGCCTGCGCGGGCGGGATCTCACCAGGGGAGAAAAGCGAATCTGAAAGTCCAGCACAGTCAACCTTCCCGCCGCAACCATGGAGGGGCCGACATTGGAGAAACAACCATGAAACCACCAACCTTCACGCGCATCGCAATCACGGCGGACAGTCAGAACCCTGTGCTGGACTTCGCCGTCCGGGAATTGAAATGGCTGCTGGAGACCGCCACATCCAGCGAGATCGTCTGCAGTCCGGCATCCGCCGCAGTCGCAGCAGACTGGACTATTCGCCTCACGCCCGCGCCGGAACTGCCGCCGGCCGCCTTCGAGATCCAGCCATGTTCGACCGGCAGCCAAGGCGGGGTCGTCGAGCTCAGGGGGCAGAATGCCGCCGCGACCCTGGCCGCAGCCTACACGTTCCTGGAGCGCGCGGGAATCTGTTTTGACGTCATCGGTCCGGTGTTCCCCGCGAAGCTCGACCTGGAACTGGCGGCGAAACCGCTTCATGTGGTGCCGGCCGTGATTGAGCGCGGCATCCGCCAGCACATCAATTTCACGATGGATATCTCGTCGTATCCGCTGTCCGAGGCAAGGGAGTACATCCGCAACCTGGCGCGGCTTAGATTCAACCACATCACCTTTCACAGCTATCCTGGGCAATGGTACGAGTACCGGCACGCCAAGGGGGAGACACTGGCCGGACAATTTTTCTATGACGTGCGGCACGACGTGCCGGCGCATCCGGTGGTCCGCGACGCTCTGCGCAACCGCCGTGTTTTCTGCATCCCGGAAATCGAGCCGCTGTTCGACCGGCATCCGGAACGTAGCCGGGCGGCCATCGAGTGGCTCCGCGCTGTCATGTCCGAGGCTCGCAAGGCGGGCATGAAGGTCCAGTTCTCACTGGAAATCCGCGAGGAGGATCCCGTGGATGGCGTCAACGCCTGCGAGTCGGTGCTGCGCGACTATCCGGACATTGATGTCCTGGAACTGATCACGCCCGAGAATGAGCACAAGACCGTCGAGTACCTCACGAGATACCTGGAGGTCCTCAATCGGTTGCGCCAGCGCCCCGGCGGAACGATCCTGCAGCTGGCGGTCGGCATCTATGAAACGCATCCGGACAACCTCCGTCCCGGGCTTGATTTCCTGCGTCGCGCCTGTCCGGCAGATATCTCCTGGACGTTTCTCCCGGCACACGGCTCCACTACGGCGGTCGAGTCCATGGCGGAACTGAATCTGACGGCGGCCGACTGGAAGCGCACCCGGCTGTATTCATGGGTCGAGTTCGACGGCCTGATGTATAATCAACAAAATTCCCTGCGCGGGTCGAAGGAGGCGGTAGATCTCGCGCTGGCCGGGTTGGCCGGCGGCCGGATGGCCGGGTTGGATTTCAACCACTGGCGGACGGCGGAAAACCGGGCTGCGATCCGCTACGCGGCGCAGGTTTGTATTGACCCTTCGGTGACACCCGCGGCCTTCTGCCACGACTATGGCCGTGCCCTGGGTGTCGGGCGCCTGCCGGACTTCGTCAAGGCCATGCTGGAACTGGACGAGACGGACATCTATTGCCGGGACAACCTTTTCAACATCGGCTTCTGTCACCTGGGCTGCTGGAGTAATCCCAAGGGGCTCTCATGGACGAGGATCTGCAGCAATTGGACTCGCGAAAAAATCGCGACGGCCAGCCAGCGCCTGGAAAAGTCACGTCTGATGTTCCTGGAATGCCTCACTGACACTGCGCAGGTGGCTGGGCGACGCCAGTTGCGTTTCTTGGATAACCGGATCCGCTGCACGCAATTGCATCTCCAGGCCGTGGATGCGCTGTTGGTGTTCCGGGAGATCTGCGACGACGACCATCCCGAAGCCCTTGACGTGGCTGGCCGGGCGCTGGTACGCACGCAATGTGATCGGGCGCTGGAACTCGCCGGGGACTATATGCGGCTGCACGCGGAGATGCTTCCCGACCGCGGGGCGGAAGGGACGCTTGTCAGCTACTATCAGACGATACCAGCCTACATCCGGCATATCCGCGCCTATTTCCTCGGGGAAAAAGCCGATGCCACTTCTCTCGCGGTGCACATCCAGCTGGATGCCCCGCCACCGCCGGAAACCATAATGAGAATTGCCGCTGGAACGGCCCCGGTCAAAGACAGCCCGCTGGAGAATTTGCACAAATGAATGCCCCGCTACCGCATCCAACCAATGGCCAGATGCCGGTGAGGGTTTTGAGGAAGAGGGGCTTTCGGGAGTGCAATCGTTCTTGACGTGAGTGCAAAAGAACTACACAGTTTGCTTGGGTGTTATGGCGATGCGAAGGAGGCAGATCAATAAAAACCGTATTTAAAATGACGGCGTGTGCGGGTCAAGTTGCTGCGCATTTGCGTGGTTCGGTGCTGAACACAATGCAGCCGGGCGCGAAACTGGCTTCGGTACGCAAATTGGCGTTGGATCTTGGGGTCAGTGTTCCCACAGTACGGGCTGCTCAGGCAATCCTGACTCGTGAGGGACTCCTGGTGGTACGCCATGGTAGTGGGGCTTACGCTGTTGCGAATCGGGATTTGCCACGTTGGGTTGGCATTTATACGGCCCTTGATATTTTGCATCCTCGTACCTCCGCGTTTTATACACTCATGCCGCGGGCCCTGCGGCGGTTTCTCAACAGTCATGGACTGCACGCCGAAATCTATCTGGGTGACGCTCAGCCAGGTGATCAGGAAGAAAGCCCGAGCAACCTGCGGTTCCGTGCTGATGTCACGGAGGGGCGCATACAAGGGGTGGTGGTTGCGAACGCCCCGACAACGCGTGGGTGGGCCAACTGGATCGCCAACCTTCAAATTCCAGTAGTCGGTTCGCTTTCCCCGTACCTCGTCGACCCGTCGTATGACGCCATGGTGCGCCAAGCGGTTCAGTGTCTTTACAATGGTGGACGCCGACGCATTGCGCTCTTGTCGTGGTCCCGCAACGAACTGCAAAAGCCGCTGCGCGAGGCGCTGACAGGCCTCGGGCTGGAATATCATCCGGAATGGAGCCGTAGTGATTTGCACCCGATGCTTTCCGGAGCAGGGTGGGAACAATTTCGTGAGATCTGGGCGGCAAGCCGTGAGAAGCCTGACGGACTGGTGGTGGCAGACGATGTGCTTTTTGATGAGGCCCAGATTGCCATTCAGGAAATGGGTATCCGTGTTCCAGATCAGTTGCAGATTGTCGCATACGCAAACAAAGGCTCAATCAAGAGATATCCTTTCCCTGTAAATTTGGCTCAGTGTGATCCGGAGCGCTTTGCCGAGGTGTTAGGGGGCATGCTTTTGAAACGTATGCGTGGCGAGGCTGTTATTCCTGCCACTGAGTTAGTGCCAGTCGATATCGTAAAAATGGTACAGACGAATTTTCCGGTGCATGCGTCCGGTCGCTCTGCAGGTGTAATGAAGCCACGCAAAGTGGAGGTTAAACATTGACGACTCTTGATCAGCATCAACGTATCCTGACTCTGACTGACGGAAGGTTTAGTTACAAGCTGTCGGGTGGAAATCTGGGATGGGACAGAATCGGGTTTACCCTTGGTACTCACCATGGTACCGGCAGGGGGGGATTTGAATATTACACCCATTCCGGGGCAGAGCCTTTTATTTGCAAACAGGTCAATTCCATTCCCGACGGCTTGGAGATGTCCGGGATTTACAGCGCTCCCGGACTTGAGGAGACAATTACGTTCCGCCTTCTTGGAAACGGGGCCCTGCGCGTAGATCGGCATATCAGCAATACAGCAAAGGTTTCGCATGTGATTCGTAGTGCCTCAGCCGGCAGGATAGGGGGCAGCGGAGGCCCGGTTTTTTCTGACAACCATATTTGGCGGGCACGCTACTGCCACATGGATAACGTCCGCACTGAAAAATTCCCCTGGTGCCGACCAGAGTATCCTTATGTGCGCAGCCTCCCAAAAAGCGACACTGTCTTCGGGAACCAGGAAAGTCAGGCCGTTCCTGCGATGATTCTTACTAATGACAGCTACAGTCAGTTGCTGCTGGAGGGCCAGTTGCGACAAGATCGAACCCGTGCCTGCTGGACGCTTTCAGCTGGTGCGGGCCAACCGGTCCGCACCTATGAGCTGCACTGGGCGATGGTTACTGGCGGCTTTGAAATCGCGCCGGGCAAGAATCTTGACTTGGAGCCGATTTACTATC
>CAZMSS010000228.1:0-4853 GCA_964568965.1 uncultured Verrucomicrobiota bacterium
GTTGATGTCTTTGCACCGCTTCTGACGGCAAAGGGGTACGAGGTCACGGTTGTGGACAACATGGCCAGCTATGCCGACGCTGACCTCATGGCGGCGCAGGACCTCATCGTCCCGTGCTGGACCATGGGCAAGATCGAAGGGCCCCAGGAGAAGGGCTTGCTGGCGGCGGTGCGGGCCGGGGCCGGAATTGCCGGCTGGCATGGCGGCATCATCGACTCGTTCCGCAACAACGTGGATTACCAGTGGATGACCGGCAGCCAGTGGGTGTCGCACCCCGGCGGCTGCATTCCTTCCCAGAGGATCGAGATCGTGGACCATGGGCATCCCATCACGAAGGGGATCAAGGATTTCGACCTGCCCAATAGCGAGCAGTACTTCATCCATGTCGACCCGAGCGTGCACGTGCTGTGCCGCACGATCTTCAGCGGTGAGCACGGCGATCGCGACCTTTACCAGGCGGGAACCATCATGCCTTACGCCTACACGAAACCCTACGGCAAGGGCAAGGTCTTCGTAGCCTGCTGGGGCCATACCAACAAGGACTTTGACATTCCCGAGGCACGCGAGATCGTGCTCCGGGGCATGCTCTGGGCCTCACGGTAATCCCCCGACGCGGGACTTCACCACTGCTCCGGGAACTTAAGGAACCCGGAGCAGGGTGAACACTGGCGCATTTATTTTTTCCCCTTGCCCGGAACGAGAGCCGGCGCGTTTGTGGCGCGCTCGAGCACGGCAATCGTGTTCGTCAGCGTTGCATATTCCCGGGAGGCATGATCCCACGTTGTGGCGAACTTCCTCAGCTCCGGCAGCGTCCACTGGGCGGCCGTGCCATACGTCTGCAACGCCTCCAGGCCGGCCATCTGGTAGATGTCGCTGAAGCCGTATCCAATGGGAGGCACCTGGATGGCAAGGGCCAGCGGAATACCCTCGGCGATGTGGTACCTCGCCAGCGTCCTGATCCCGGCGGCACGCGGGAAATGACTGAACATCGTGTCGGCCGGCGCCGTCGTGACCGTAAGCTCGACGATATCCGGCATCAGCGCCATGACATCCTCAAAGGTCAGCAGGTTCATGAATTGTGACATACGGTGCCGCCACATTCCGGCCGGCTGTTTCACCCCGGCGCGGATTGCCGGGTAGAGCAGCTTCTTGTCAGCCTTGATGGTTTCCCCTGCCAGCGAAGGATGCTCGGTCATGAAAAGGGTGTCAGCCAAAAACCCGTTGGCGAACTGGATGGGGTCTTTCCAATTGATCGGCGCGAGGGGTGTGGCGTTGGCCGCCATCACCTTGAGCATCGTGGGCAGCAACGGCAAGGCGGCCGGGCCCAGGCGCTGCACGGCCTGGGCGGCCCGCGCCCGGACCCAGTAATCCGGGTCGGAAAGCCGGCGGCCCAGGACAGGCAGGGCGTTGGTTCCCCCCAAACACCCCAATGCATTGCATGCCGCCTCGCGCTGATTGGCATTGGTGCGGTTTTCGGCCATTCGCATCAGCAGGGGGGCGAGCGCCGCCCAGTCATTGGTCCGCCTGCCCAGCTCTGCCGCGGCAGCCGCGCGCACAGTCGGGTCGTACTCGTTCAGGGCGGCAACCAGCTGGTCCGTGGTGGTGCGGTTGCACACCTGCTCGAACCAGGCGGCCGCGATGGCGTTTGACACGGCCCGATCGGTCAGCCAGTTCGCCGGGCTCGCATTCTTTCCCGTGATGTAGAGCTTCCTCAGCGGCATCGCATGGTGCAGGACATAGGAGGCCGTCGGGTTTAATCCCGCATAGCTGCTCTGGCCCCAGTAGGTGTCGTCCTCCGTCGAGCCGGCGTTGTACTGCTCCCCGCCGTCATACACAAACGACCCGTCGCAGCGGCGCGACAGGTCCCGGTGCCAGCGCACCTCCTTCAGGTAGGCCGCCGCCGCGTTGGTCCCGCCCACATTGGCACCCAGGGTTGTCCAGAGATAGCTGAACCCCTGCCCGGTGTGACCGTATTCCTCCCCCAGGCAGGACGATATGGCCAGTCGCGTGTAGTACTCCGTCTCCACGGGCTTGTCGCCCATGAGCGCAAACATCACCGCGCAACTTCCCATTTTCCCGTTGTCGGAATGCCCGGGAGTCGGCTCGTGCTCACCATAGGGAATGCCGCCCTTGTTGACATAGTAGCCGAAAAAATTGGCCGCGCGCGCAATGGCGGGCTTGATCTCCGGGTCCTTCACGCCGCACTTCTTTCCCATCACAATGCCCAGATTGCCGATCAGCCCCGCCTGGTTCAGGGAACCATAGGGGGCAACCGACCCGTGCCACGCCCCGGCCGGCGTCTTCTGCGAGCAACCGTGCCCGAACGTGCCGAACATGCTTTGGCCCCGGGCAAGGTTGACGGTGTACTCATTGATCCCGTGCAGCACATTCGTGTCACCGGTCGCGAGATAGTATTCGCAGAGGAACAGGTCGATATAGCCCCAGTCCCACACCACCATGCCACAGATCGGTATTTCCACATGGAGGTTCGCGGGGGAAAGTGAACGGGCATACGCCTGCACCTTGGGCAGGACATTCGTGTCGCCCGTCGACAGCAGCGCCAGGCCGCTGATCGCGCCAGCCCACCCGCCGGACAGCATCTCCTTCTCGAGAACCGTGAAGGCGTTCGACAGGATCCTGGCCGACTTGGGGCAATTATAGGGTGCTGTGTCGCTGTAGGACCCCATGACCTGCAGCGTGATGCGGACATCGCTGATTGTGCCATTCCGCCACCGCTTGAGGTTCAGGGAGCCATGGTTGGCCTCCTTCTCGGCCTCGCCGATGGCCCAGCCGAAACTTTTGCGGGCATCCGCGGTGAAGAGGGGCGCGGCGCCCTCTCCCGCACCCACACCCAGAATGACGTCGTTGGTTTGCAGCACGCCATAGGCGGGCGTGTTGGTGCCGACATGGGTTACCAGGATCTGGCGGCTTTCGTCCGTCTGCAACCCCTGCCCGCCCTTGCCGTTATGATCGATGTAGATCCACCCGCGCAACCCCGTGGGGCCGAGGTTGTAGGTGTTCCTGCGGTCAATCCCGCCCAGATCCGCCTTGGTGAGATCCGGCGGCGCCGCCTTGACCCAGCCGGGACATCCAACAAGACACGCCAGCACCACCCCCGCCACCCCTGAACACAGACCGGATCTCATCTTCATACCAACACCCTCCTGAGTTAAGTAATCGCGGCATGCTAAACGAAAACACCCGCCGGGGAAAGCCGCAACAGAGGGGGCGCGATTCACCGCCGGGTCAAGCTGGCGTTAACCCGGATCACGGTAGTTCACGTTGAGCTGCTTCAGGCGGAGCAACAGGGAGGAAAGGCGGGTTTTGAATTCCGTGAAGTCCCGTGGGGCGGCCGGGGACCACATGATCTCCGAGAGTGCAGAGGCGCGCGGATAGGTCATGTACTCAACCTGTCGCGGGGTGGGCATATACTCGGTCCACACATTGCACTGGGCGCCGAGGACATATTTTCCCTCCTCCGGCGTCAGCGCGGCCGGCACAGGCTCAAAGGTATAGACCTGTTCCAGGGGCAGGCAGTTTCCGATGGCTTCCGGTTCAGACTTCGGGTCGGCCGACTGGTAGAAGTCGAGGTAGCAGTGGCTCATGGGCGTCATCACAACCTCATGCTTCTCACGCGCCGCCTGGATGCCTCCCTCCATGCCGCGCCAGCTCATGACCGCCGCATTGGGAGCCAGTCCGCCTTCCAGGATTTCATCCCACCCGATCAGCCTGCGTCCCCGGGAATTCAGGAAGGTCTCCATGTGCCTGACAAAATGGCTTTGCAGTTCATGCTCGTCGGCAAGGCCGAGCTTGCTGATCATCGCCTGGCATTGGGGACAGGCCTTCCAGCGCGTCTTGGGGCACTCATCGCCCCCGATATGAACGAATTCGCCCGGGAAAAGCTTCAGCACCTCATCCAGGATGTCCTCAACAAACGCGTAGACCTTCTCATTCCCGGCGCAATACACCTCATCCTCTATACCCCAGAAGGTCCTGACCTTGTACGGGCCGCCCGTGCAACCCAGTTCGGGATAACTGGCCAGGGCCGCCATGGAGTGGCCCGGCATTTCAATCTCGGGGACCACGGTGACAAAACGGCCAGCCGCATAGGCCACCACTTCGCTGATCTGCTCCTGGGTGTAGAACCCCCCGTACGGCCTGCCATCGGCCTTGTTCCGGTCACCGACAACCGGCGTGGACTCACGCTGCGAGCCGATCGCGGTGAGCCGCGGGTACTTTTTGATCTCGATGCGCCAGCCCTGGTCATCCACCAGATGCCAGTGGAAGACATTCATCTTGTGAAGTGCCATCAGGTCGATGAACCGCTTGATGAACTCCACCGGGTAGAAATAACGGGAGACATCCAGCATGCTCCCGCGCCACTTGAAGCGGGGCAGATCGCGGATCAACACGGCCGGCACAGACCACGCCATCCCCGCCTGCACCGTCCCGGCCTCGATTTCCGGGGGCAGGAGCTGGCGCAGGGTTTGAACCCCGTAGAACAACCCTGCCGGGTGGGGTGCCCGGATGACCATGGAGCGGCCACTCACTTCCAGTTCATACCCCTCCCCTCCCAGGGTTGCATCTGCGCCTGCGGTCGTCAGCAGGATGGTATTCTCCCCAACATCATTTCCGGAAACCTCCTCGAGGCCCAGCCGCCAGCCCGTGGCCGGCTGGAGGAGGCCCTGCAGCATGGTGGCAACGGAAAGCGCCCCCGCGCCGGCTTGGATCACGGTAGACGGGTTAAGCGTAAAAACCCCGGCTGAGGCGGAAATACTGGCAGGCGCAGGGATTACATTGATCCTCTTCATTGTTATCTTCTTTCCAGGCTCGCAGGCGCCCCGCGCCATCAG
>CAZMSS010000229.1:0-4853 GCA_964568965.1 uncultured Verrucomicrobiota bacterium
TGTCTTCGATTTTCCGCTTCAAGTCAGCCACGATTGAACCCGCGCCAACCACATCAGGATGCCGCTCGCCAAACATTTCCTGCGTCTTCTTATAGCTGGTCTCCGCTTCAGTCAGTTGCTGGCGAAGGGTGGTCAGGGTGGGATCCTGGATAACATAGGACGAGGAATAGAGCAGGTCGCTACCCGTGAGGTTTTCCAGCTGCTTCAGGCGCGTCTCCTTGTCAAGCATCTCCTTGCGCGCCGCAATGCGGTTGAGTTCCAACCGTTCCAGCTTGGCATTGTCCAGCGAAGCGACGGAACTCCCGGCCTGACCGCTACTGAACACACTGACCTTCAGGTCCTTGCGGATCACCTCAAGGTTCTGCTCGGCCTCCTCGACCTTCCGTTGCTGGGCCTTGTAGGCCTCCCGAAGGGCTGTGACGCCCTGTTCCGAGACTTCACGGGTCTGCTTCATCCGCTGATCACGGTACACCGAGGCAATTTCATTTGCGATGCGGGCCGCATCGCGCCGCGCCGTATCCTTGTTACTGCGCCGGGTGCTCCGGAAAATCCGGACTTCAATCAGGTTGGTGTCGCGGTACTGCTGAACCTTCATGCTGTCGGTCAGGAGGCGGTAAGTCTCGGAGAGGGACATCTTTGATCCGTCATCCGAATACATCCGTCCGAACTCCTCCTCCAGTCCCAGATTCCGGATGACTTCATAGAGGATCGGGCGGGACTGGATGACCTCAAACTCGGTCCTCAGGAAGTACATGTCATACACCGACATGATCTGCTGCTGCTGGGAGGCCGTATAGAAAGGCGTGACATTCGGCGTATCCTGCCGGACCTTGATCCGGGTGGAGGCCATGTAGACTTTGGGAATCGTCAGGGTAATGACAATGCCGGCTGTGACTACAAAAAGAAAGACCGCGATGACCACCTCGATGCGGGACTTGACCATCCGCCAGTAATCCATGAAGTGGGCGGTTTCCTGAGGATTTTCAGCCATCGTCTGTTATACTCCCAAAAAACGGGTGAGGCTCACGAGCCTCACCCATTGTCTTTCATTCCAGGAGGGCCCACATGCCCGAACCCGGAGTTTATCGATAATTTACATCTGGGCTTTTACGCCAAGGTTAACCAGATTGCGACTGAACCCCTCGCGAACCTCGGAATCCCAGTTCTCGTAGGTGTAACCACCTATGACGGACCAGGTGCGGTTCACGCGGTAGTTGGCGCTGACTCCCACCAGCACCATGTCGTCGTTTCCGCCCGGCATATCGACACCCTCATCCTTATACTCGCCATGCCCGTACTGACCATTGAGGGTCAGTGTCAGGCGCTCGGGCAGCAGATCATAGTCAATCGCCCCGGTAATCGCCGTCAGGGTCTGGATCGAATAGGGCCGCACATAGGGGGCATACAGGCCGTAGCTTGCGCCAAGGCGGAAACGCGTCGCGGACGCCGCGCGCATGGTCAGCTCGGCAGTTCCATTGGGCGTATCCAGGCTATCCAGGTCCTTGTCATTATACTCGCCATGCTGGTAACCACCCGTGATCTTGCCGATAAGGTCGGGGTTGAAAATCTTTTCAAGCCCGGCTCCGGCGGAATACACCTGTGACCCGCGGTCATACGTGGTGGAGTTATTTTTGAAATCAGAAACGCCCACCAAACCCAGCACATTGTACCCCGACCCCATCTTGTACTTCAGGTAGGCCTGCGCGTCGAAGATATCCTCATCTTCATCCGCCGCCACCTTCGAATCTGAATAGCGCTTCAGGGAGTAGCTTCCCTTCGCTCCCGTGGCCAGCGTTTCCCCCAGGTCCGCATCAACCCCCGCATGGGCTGTGTTCCAGATGTGGTTGTTGCTGTAGCGCACGTTCGCGCCGCCGTTGTTCACCTCGGGATCGTCGTTATAGGTGATCGCGTCACCCAGGGTCAGCGTGACGCGGGGGCTGAGCTGATGCATCAACTCCAATGCCGCAGTCCCGAACAGCTCGGTGTCATTCTGCGCCCCACCCTCTTCACTCGTACGGGGATTGCTATGCCATTTCAGCATGGGAAGCACAGCCAAGTCCAGCATCGTACGTTCACCGTTGCGGAAGCGATAATCCGCACGCGGCTCGATGAAAAGGTCAAGATTGCTTTCCTTGTTGTTCTTCAAGCCGTCCCGATTATCCGAGAACTCGCCGCCTGCACGGACCGACAGCAACCAGGGTCCAACCGGCCCCTGCGCCTCATCCTGTCCATAACCCTTCATGCTGACGACAAGGGGAATTGCCAAGACCACCCACAGAACTTTGTCCCATGCTTTCATATATTCTATACCCTCCAGTGCTACGGTGAAACGACGAGACCTCTACACATCTATAAAAGATGACGCTAGTTTTGCCGACACCCCCCTACCAAGTCAAACCCAAAACACCGTGAAGTTGATATTTCTTATCTGCGCTTTCCTTTGGGCCACGTCCCGCTACAATGCGCGCAATCTTTATTTAAAGGCAAAACAGGCATGCAGTGGACGATAGAATGGAATCCGGTAACGGTTAAGCGGTGGAGGACGTTCCGCCGCATACGCCGCGCCTGGTGGTCCCTGTGGGGGCTGGCGGCCCTCTATGCCATCAGCCTGGGCTCTGAACTGATATGCAACAACACCCCGATCTTCGTCCGGTTTGAAGGGCGAACCTACTTCCCCATCCTGCGATTCCGTCCAGAGGACACTTTCCTCAAAAACGGGCGCCAAACCCGGCCTGACTACAAACAGATTGCCAGGGCCCCCGCATTCACGGCAAACCCGGCCAACACCATGGTATTCCCGCCGGTCCCCTGCAGTCCCCTGGAAACGACGGACCCTGCCTCGATCAAGCTTCCTGATGCCGTGACCCTGCACTTCAAGCCGGAATCCCGGCTTGCAACCATCACCCTCTCCCCTGACGGGGTCATTAAGAAAACCGCCGGAACCGACTATTTCTTCAGCCTTCCCGAGGTTCAACTCAGGGGCCAGATCTTTACCAAATTCTGGCCCATCCCCAAAAAACTCCGGGAGGCCATGGATGCCCGCTGGAAAAATGAAGCCGCCCCCTCCTTCAGCGTCGTGGTCACCTCGCAGTTGCCTGTCCCTCGTGAAGCCGAACTATGTCTCTCGGAATACACCCCGCGAAGCAATCCCCCTTCCCTGATCCGGCTCACCCTGCGGGAGAGGAAGGACCATCCCCATGCGCCAGCGGGAACGGTTGCCCTGGATGAACACCTCAAGGTCGTTTCTTCTACTTTCCCCATATGGGCAAACCTTCCCCCGGAAACCCGGTCCAACCTGACGGCGCTCGCAGAAACCCGCCTCAGAGGTCCGACGGAGGACCAGTCCCTCTCCTTGAACGACACGCCCTATACCGTCACCGCCGTCCGCTCGGAAGTCAGCTGGCCGTTTAAGCCCGTCCCGGGCCACTGGCTGGGGACCGACAGTAGCGGGCGCGACGTCCTCGCCCGCATCCTCTACGGGTTGCGCACTTCGATGACCTTCGGATTCCTGCTGGTGGCACTATCCATGACGCTCGGCACGCTATTGGGCGCCCTCCAGGGCTACTTCGGGCGGAATGTGGACATAATAGGCCAGCGCTTCACGGAAATCTGGAGCGCCGTGCCTTTCCTCTATGTCATGATTCTGCTGGGGGCCGTCTATGGGCGAGGATTCCTTATGTTGCTCCTCTGCTATGCCGTCTTCAACTGGATCGGCATCTCCTACTATATCCGGGGGGAGTTCCTCAGGCTGCGCCACCTCCCCTTTGTGGAAGCCGCCCGCGCACTCGGGCTTCCCCACCGCACGATCATCTTCCGGCACATCCTTCCCAATGCACTGGTCCCCCTGATCACGTTCTTTCCCTTTTACCTGGTCGGGGCCATCGGTTCCCTGGCCGCATTGGACTACCTCGGCTTCGGGCTTCCTCCGCCCACACCGAGCTGGGGTGAACTGCTGGCCCAGGCCCAGCAATTCAGATGGGCCTGGTGGCTCATCCTCTACCCCGCTCTTGCCCTCTTTGTGGTTATGTTACTTGGAGTATTTGTGGGCGAAGGGATCCGCAACGCCTATGACCCGCGGCCCCAGACGAAATTTGAATAATGCAGACATTATTGGACATCCGAAAACTGGGTATCGAGTTCAAGACCGATGAGGGGAACGTCATGGCGGTGGACAACGTGTCGTTCTCCATCGGACAGGGCGAGGTGGTCGGACTGGTCGGCGAATCGGGATGCGGTAAATCCGTGACAGCCCTGGGACTGCTACGGCTGATCCCCATGCCCCCCGGCCGTATCACGGGAGGTGAGGTGATCTTTGAGGGGCAAGACCTCCTCCGCCTGCCGTCCCCCGAGTTGCGCGCGATACGGGGTCGCCGGATCAGCGTCATCTTCCAGGAACCCATGTCGGCCCTCTCCCCGCTCCATCGTATCGGCGCACAACTGGTGGAAACACTTCAACTTCACGGCCCCATGGATCAGCGCACCGCCTGGAATCTCTGCGTGGACTGGCTCAAGCGGGTTGGCCTTCCCGACCCCGAAATGCGGATGCGCGCCTATCCCTACGAGTTATCCGGCGGCATGCTGCAGCGGGTGATGATCGCGATGGCGATGATGCTGGAGCCATCGCTCATCATCGCCGACGAGCCGACCACCGCCCTGGATGTAACCATCCAGGCTCAGGTGCTGGAACTACTCCGCGAGATGAAGAACAAGGACACCTCGCTATTGCTGATCACCCACGACCTCGGCGTCGTCTGGGAAATGTGTGACCGAGTGGTCGTGATGTATGCATCCCGGGTGGTTGAGGAAGGCCCGCGCCAGGAACTCTTTAAGAACCCCGCCCACCCGTACACACG
>CAZMSS010000230.1:0-4848 GCA_964568965.1 uncultured Verrucomicrobiota bacterium
CAGTTATAGAACCATACGGCGAGGGCCAGGAGAATTCCTGCGGTGAGGGCGGTTCGCCCGGCGGGAAGGGTCAAGATCAGTCCGATTGCCGTCAGGCCTATGGCCACCAGGCGCACAGCCGCCGGGCTCGCGGCGCCCGAGGGGATGGGCCGGCTAGGCCGTTCGCGTGCGTCGACAGAGCGATCAAAGAAGTCATTGGCCAAGAGTCCGCTGGCGTAAAATGCGAGTGCGGCGCCGATGACAACATAGATCGGGTTCCATGCGAGGGTACGGTTGAGCGCCATCGCGGCCAGCAAGGCGCCCACAAGGGGATCGCCGGGGATCGTAAACAGATTTGGCGGCCGGAAAAGCGAAATCCATCCTTTCCCTTTGTCCTGTAGGCGATCGGATGTCAGTGGATATATCTCGCGAGGCATTTCCTTGTGGCAGTTCTGGTTAGGGTCGTTGGCCATAGGGGGAAGATACCGATAATTCACTTCCGGCATCAATGCGCAAAGTGCGGTGGAATTCCGCACGGGCACACATGACTTCCGTAAAGCCCGCTTTAGTTCAACTCAGGCAGTTTTCAGACAAGGAAAGGTGTCATATTGGGCATCATATTGTCTGGATAAGTGGAGTTGGAGCGATAAGCATCCCGAAATGAGGTGGACCTCAGGCGGCATGAGTCATGTGGTGTGACTCAACGTCTGGGGTCGATTTGTTTCAGGAGGGCAAAGCGATGAGACGATGGGATGGATTGGTTGAAGGATATGTCAGGGAGTGTGAGATCCGTGGTTTGGCGGCTACTACGATGGTTATGAGGCGAAGTGCTTTGGCTCGGGCCGGGACATGGCTGAAGCTTCGCCGTCCGAAGGTGAACCTAGAGCAGATGGAGTCTGAAATGCTGATCGAGTACCTGCGGACACGAAGCGCATTTCGGTCGAAGACAGTGGTGGCCTCGACGGTGAGTATCCTTCGCGGGATGGGGGAGTATCTCGTTAGTCAGGGTGTCTGGACGAAGAACCCGATGCGATGGATCCGGGGTCCCAAGATGGATCCCCGATCGACCCTGCCGCGCAGGATCGGGAAAGCCGACATGAAGCGTATATGGGATGAGGCAGAGAAGATAAAGTCTCCGAGTGTACGTGCGGTTACTCTGTGCGTACTGGCGATTCTCTATGGATCCGGGCTTCGACGGGGGGAACTAGAACGGATGAATATGTCGGATTGGGATCGGGAGAATGGACTGTTGAGAGTTGATGGGCGGAAGACGGGACAGGAACGGAAGGTGCCGGTGGGGGCTGGTGTATGGCGGTGTGTGGAGGCGTATTTGCCTGTTCGTCAGAACCGACTTGAGTCTGCGTGTCGACTTGAGGAAACAGCCTTGCTAATTGATCGCTTTGGGAACCGGATGCGCGCGGATGCGATTAGCCGAGTGGTTCGCGCATGTGCGGTGGCGGCGGGGATTCCATTTGTCAGCCTGCATCAGTTCCGTCATTCGTGCGCCTCGGATCTTCTGGAGAGTGGCGTCAAGATGCCAGAGGTACAGGCGATGTTGGGTCATGGTGTGCTGGCGACGACGATGCGGTATCTTCATGTCAGCGGCGACGTGATGTCGGAGGCGATCAAGAAGCACCCGATCAATGAGTTCCTGGATCCAGAGCCGGAAGCAACGGAGAGGAGGGCGGTGATATGAATGGAGTGAACACACCTTTGGATGCATGGGTTGAAGGTTATCTCACCTACCTGGGGGATGTGCGGCGTCTGGCGCGCTTTTCAGTGAGAGACTATCGCTGCGCCCTGCGCCGATATTCAGTGTTCATGGAGGCACACCGTCCCGGGGTGCCTGTGTGGAAGAGTACGCTGGAGGACTGTCTGGCGTGGCTGAACCAGTCGAGGGACTCAGGCTATGGCGAGAGTGGACTAGCCAAGGAACTCAGTCACATCCGTGGTTTTTTGGAGTACAGCTTTAGAAGCGGCCGGTGTAATCGCAACGTGCTGGATGGGTTCAGTCTGAACGACCAGTGTAAGTCCCGGGTGCCTGCTGTGCTGACGATTGACGAGGCTCAAAGAATGGTCAAAGTCCTTGGCAGAGAGAACGCCGAGGTTCGACGGTGTCGCGTGATTGTGTTGATTCTCTATGGTTGCGGCTTGCGGACGAATGAGTTGTGTCAGCTGGATGTGGGCGATGTGCAGATTGAGCGGCAGGAACTGTTTGTGCGTAAGGGGAAGGGCGAGCGGCAGCGCTATGTGCCGGTTCCCGGGGCGGTGTGGGTGGAGTTGCTGGCCTATCTGACGGAACGCGGAGGCAAGACCGGCCCTTTGTTTCGAACGCATGCCAAGAAGCGCCGCTTGAAAGGCTTGGACGTTGGCTTGATCGTTAAGGAGGCGGCTCGCCGTGCTGGAATCGAGTGGTTGGTCACGCCCAAAACCCTAAGGCACAGTTTTGGAACACATCTCATGGATCGAGGAGTCGATGTCGGGGTGATCTCGATGCTGATGGGACATCGCGGTCCGGCTGAGACGGGTGTCTATTTGCATGCCATGCCGGGGCGGAAAGAACGGGCCGTGGATCGATTGCCGGTGAAGGAGGTGTTGTCATGAAATGGACCTTCTGGATCCAGCAGTATCTGGATGTTCATTGCACCGCCCGAGGATTGGCCAGCAAGACTCTTCGAGCGTACAAGGCCACACTGGAAGGAGTTCAGGCCTATGCCCAGTTCCGGCTGGAAGGACGAGGGCCGGATGAACTGACGGCGAGAGATATTTTGGAGTATGTAGATTATCTGCGTCAGGAGCGCCACAATGGAGCGGCGGCGATAAATCGGCAAGTGACGATCCTCAGGAACCTTTATCGCGCCATGGTGGCGATGGACTATTTGAATCCATCAGACAACCCGATGGCGAGTTTTCCCAAAATTAAAGCGGCCAGGAAAAAACTGCCGGTGTTTCTTGATGAAGGTGAGGTGCGCCAACTCTTGGCCTCGCCACGAACCACCACGGTGATCGGATTGAGGGATCGGGCGTTGCTCACGCTACTTTATGCCACTGGCATCCGGGCGAGCGAGTGCGCCGGCCTGACCGAGGCTGATGTTGACCTCGAAGGCGGAACGATTCGCGTAATGGGCAAGGGAGGCAACGAGCGATGCATTCCTCTTAATAAGGAAGTTGTGGCGGTCCTTCGCCAGTATCGAACGGTTCGTGGTATTGTATTTCGGCGTGGCGCTTTTTTTGTAAGCCGTCATGGTAATGGGCTTTCGCGAAACGCCATTTATGAACGCGTTCATCGACATGGCCGCAAGGCCCGACTTGGCAAAGTGCTTTCTCCCCACCGGTTGCGGCACACCTTCGCGACGCATCTCGTCAAGGCCGGCGTGAACCTGGTGACCATCCGTGATCTATTGGGACATCGGTGCCTCACGAGTACTCAGATATATCTGCACACCACGGCGGAAGACTTGCGGAGTGCTGCCATGAAACACCCGGTGGAGCATCTTATCAATCGGATCGAGGATCTTCTGCCATGCGGGAAAATTCCTTTCCAGTGGTTGCCCGGGGAACGCCGCGTTGGTTCAGGATAGTCAAAAAGATTGTATTGAAGGTTGATGTGCGGCTGAAAACGGCTACGATGATTGAGTCGGTAGGTGAGGTGTGTCCTCACATTGCTGACTTCTTACTTAATGGTAGAATTTGTATGAGAACAACTAAGCAGATAACGACGAATCGTCGATTCAAAACAAGAAGCAGGCGTTCATCTGCTACGCGCCCCTTTCAATACTCCAGGTCGATTTCTTTTTCGGGATGCAAATATCGAACTAAATACACCTATGACCGGCTTGGCCGGCTGATCACAGAAACCGATCCGCTTGGGCAGGTGTCCGGTACCGCCTATGACGAAGAAGGCAACGTGATCCGTGAGACCAATAAACTCGGCTCCGTAAAAACGTATTTCCATGATGCCGCAGGCCGGGTCACCAATACGGTTGATGAAATGGGGTTTCAGATCGCGCAGGGACTGGACGGAAGGGGAAAACTTTGGCGCTTCAGCGATAAGCGGGGGTGTGTCACGGCGTCGGCGTATGATGTCTATGGACGCCTGATCCGGATAACCGATGCGTTGGGCAACACGGCGGCCTTTACTTACGATTCCAATGACAACAAGGTTACGGAGACGGACCCCCGTGGATTAGTCACCCGCTACGGTTATGACGCCGCCAACCGTGTCACCAACAAAACCGTCGGCGTCGGGTTGGCGGACGCCGTGATTTCGGACACGGTCTATGACGGCCTCGGGAACGTTGTGGTTTCAGAAATTCACGGAACCGCCACGTCGATCCCGGTCCATATCACCCGGCGCTTTGACCCGGCGGGTAATCTTGTCTCCCTCACCGATGCGCGCGGGGCGGTGACCCGCTACGTTTATGATGGAATGAACCGGCAAATCTCAGAGTATGACGCCGCCGGGGGGCTGACACAAACCTCCTATGATGACTGCGGAAATGTCGTTTGCCGGATCGATCCTCTGGGGGGCAGGACGCGTTATGGGTATGACGCCTATGGTCTCAAGCGGAGCCACACCGATGCGATTGGCGCCACGACGCGGTATGACTATGACCGGCTGGGTCGCTTGACCAATACCGTGGATGCCCTGGGCGGGCAAGAATCCAAAAGCTATGATGCGGATGGGAATCTTGTCAGGACACGGGATAAGAACGGCGCCATTTCGGTATTTGATTATGACCGGCTGGGACGGCTGACCAACACGGTGGATGCGTTGGGGTATCACACCCGGAAGTCGTATGATGCCGCTGGCAATGTCCTTTCCGAGATTGATAAGCGCGGCAACGGCACGCGGTATATCTACGATGC
>CAZMSS010000231.1:0-4805 GCA_964568965.1 uncultured Verrucomicrobiota bacterium
GCTGCGTAATGTTGCTGGTCGTGATCCTGCCGATCCAGAACATGTTCACCCACGGTTTCGCCTCGTCCGGCGGCGTCACGAACTCCTGTGCCAGTTTATCGCCAGCCTGCGCCGGAATGCCGATCATCAACAATGTCGCAGTTGTAATCGAGAACGCTAATAATAATCTTTTTTGCATTTCCTCTATCCCCTGTTTCTCAATGGGCAAAGTATTCCCCTAGTTCGTCTTAACCGTAAAATTCCGCTTAACGCCCTGGATGCCGATCTCCGCCGTGACGGTTTGACTTTTTGTCTCACTCGCTTTCATGCGGAAGAACAGGGCGTCACCCCGGATGACCTCGGTCGGCGCCGATGACCACGCTGACGAATAGATCCGATACTCGCACCCCTGCACCGTAAGCTTCGATGTCTGTCTCTTCCCGGCAATGATCATCGCACAGTTGCCTTAATCCGGCTTGTCGTTAAATTCACTACACCAAAATCAGTGGCGTCCCGTAGGGACGCCGGTTATTGGTTACTTGTTATCAGTTATTCGTAAAATCGTAAAATTTTCCCGCGATTCCCTCCGTGTCATTTCTGATTTTTCCAAATCCTGAATTCGCAATAATTCTGCAGGGTGGGCAGCACCGACTAGTCGCCGGTCGACAGCAGGAACAAACTGGCCCCCGATACTTTCGAGCAAACCATAATGCGGAATCGTGATGGAAAACAATAGCTTACGATTCCGAAAAAATGTATATTCGTTCCATGTCAGCAATCCTGAACCCTGCAATTCATGGAGCATATTGTGACGACGTTGACGATTCGAATGGCGGCCCAAGACACCGGAAAAGTGGCGAGAGAGACGCAGGAGATTGAAGTAACCCACCTGCTGGCCCGCGAGGTCTCCGTCGGGGAATTGACGTCGTATCAGGCCGCAACGCCCGGCGTCGTCGTGCTTCTCTCCCAGTTCGAGAATTACACGCTGAACATTGACTCCAAAGCCACGTTCCTGGTGCCGGGGCTGGCCTATCTCCTGCGTGGCAAAGCCAAATGGCGCCTCTCACCTTTTTCGGGGAGGAATGAGGCAAAGTCGGGAAAGGCGTCCGTCCTGATGATCCAGGTAAACGCTTTGATCAACAAAGCCTTCCCGCTACCGGAGCTGCTCACGCCGCCAACGCAACTTGACGCCACGACCAGCGAGGAGATCGAACGGTTGTACGGCGGCCTCAGTACCGCCATGACGCCACTGATCCTGCCCGCCGCTTCGACGGATGTCGCGCGAAACATGGCTGCCGCGAGGCTTGTGCTGGCCCTGCTCGGATCCACGGGGGCCGGCAGAGCGCGCGAGCGTGAAGCGTTGACGGACCCCAGGCTCGTCGCACTGAAGCAATTCATGTTCGCGCATCTGGCGGACAACTCATCCATTGACGAAATGGCCCGTCATGCAGGCCTGTCGCGTTCGGGGCTTTATCGCTGGGCCACGCCGCTGCTGGGCGCCAGCCCCGTGCATTACCTGCGCACGCTGCGCCTCGAAAAGGCCCATGAACTGCTAAGCAATACCGGGCTATCGATCGACGAGGTTGCCGAAAAGTCCGGCTTTGTCGATCGCTACCACCTCTCGAAGGAGTTTGCAAAGCAGTATCAGATCGCCCCGGCCAGAATGCGGCGCACCGTCCAGAGACGCCCGGTGAGTGAACTGTTGGCCAAGGTCGACCTGTTGATCAGCACCCATTGTTTTGATGAAGCCATCTCGCTCTGCGACAACAACTTGCGGCAAGCCGACTTAAGCGGCTCGCACACCCGGTTGCACTATCAACGGGCGCAGTGCCTCTATGGCCTTGGACGGATTGATGAGGCGCAGGAGGTATGGGAGTCCTTGGGGAACAGCGAGTGGTCATACGGGGCGGGCAAACAACTCTGTGGCCTCTACTTCCGGCGCGCCAGATATGACTGCGTGCTCGACCATCTCGCCGCCCTGTACCCGAATGCCGACGAAGGCCAGCAACGCGAGCTTCTCCTGATCTGGAGTCACCACGTGTCCGAACTGATCACCAGGCGATTGGTGCAACCCTTGCAAAACTATCTGGAGCTGCGCAACAGGCTTTTCCCGGACAACTTGCGCTGCATGACACTCACGAGCGAGGTGTTGTTCGGCCTGGGCCAGGAGCACCTCGCCCCGGAACTCTGCCCGAACCTGCGGGAAAGCTGCTTCTTCGGCTTGCGCCGGGCAGGTTTGTATCGCAGGGCTATCGCGGAATATGGAGGGGACGTGGATCCCAAGTACATTCCAATAACGCTCCTCATGTTCGGTCAATACGAGGAGGTTATGAAGGTGGCGGCAGACAATCCGGAAATCATGGCGGCCGCTCTCTCCCGTCTGGGCCGGCCGGAGGAAGCCATCCGCCACTACCCCGATCACTGCCAGGAAGCCTATCTGGAGCTCGCGCGATACCAAGAACTGCTGGATCACTGGACCGAGCCATCGGGGTATCAGGTGCATGCCCTGTTTGCCCTGAACAGAACCGAATCCCTGCTGAATTATCCCAAATCGGATTCAGGGCTGTGGCTTGTGGCCCAATTCCTTGCCGGACCCGAAAACATCCTCCGCCTGCCGTCCGCCGACCCGACACTCTATCACCGCGCCCTGCTCTGGAATGCGCTGCAACACCTCACCGCGGGCGAGCCAGGCCCAGCGGGCGAGTCTCTCGGGAGAATACCGCTTGTCCAATCCCCCAATTTCTGGTGGCCGGATCACGACGGGGTTGAAGTCTTGTTTGGCACGATCACCCGCGGGTTACTCGGACAGCGGGATGTCATGCAATCCGAATTGGAGGCAATCAGGGATAAGCATAAGTACACCAACTGGCAGAGGATCTGGCATGACGCCAGTTTCCTGCTCGGCGACATTGATGCGGAACAATACCGGCGCCAGCCGTGCGCAGCACGTCTGGAGCAGCGCCTGGCGCTGGTGAGCTCTATTGACGCGGACCTAAAAGGTCACAGGAGCAAGGCTGTGCAGCACTACCGGACATTTATCGCCCCCCATAAAGGTGTAGTCTTGACCCGTCTGGAACTGAGGAAATTTATCAACTGGCGCTTGACCTGCCTCGGTCAATGACCTTTCAAGAGTCCCTTGAGCTTATGCACAACCCGTGTTTTCAGGGTTGTGCATAATTACACATTACGGTTCTTACGTATTATCATAAAGGCGGGCGCCGACCTTCCCGCCTTCGCTGCCGAAGCGACTGCTACGGCGGAGCAGGCCCGGGCGGCGTCAGTACCGGGTAAGATCCTTCTAAAGTCAAACCGCACCCGGAGGTCGCGGTCCACCATACGAGTTCTTCGGGTCAAACCTCCAGGGGAGAGGGAATAGCGCAAGCTCTCGCGGGGCGCGCCTCTGCACCCTCTCCCCTTGCGGGAGAGGGCCGGGGTGAGGGGTATGTTTTCCTTACCAGGATTGCCCCCATCCAACCTGACACGATAATACACAAATAATGGACTTTCCCACATTCCCTCTTTCATCAACTTTTTGTAATATTTCTCAAATAAGTCGAGATATGTTGTGTTTATTTCCCAGCTGAATGCAAGGGGTGAGTGTTCGGCCTTTGAAACTATCCAGGACAGCGTGTGGTCACTGACTGGACTCATTTATCTGAGAGCGTGGAGGTTTTATGGCGATTCAATACAGGTTACAGGCAAAGCGGCAGTTCGTTCTCAGTTTTGCGACTCATCTCCCGGGAGTCAGCAGGTGGGTTGTTCTGTCTTTGCTTGTAACCCTGGCCGGTTTGATGGAAACGAGTACAAGGGCGGCTACGGACTACTGGAACGGGGTGGGCACTGGATGGAACGTCACCGATAACTGGTCTACAGTTTCCGGAGCAGCAACGCCGAATCCGGAGGCAGTTCCTGGAATATTCAGCGATGTCGTCTTTAATATTAGCGGACTGAACTCGGCTCAGAGCATAAACCTCAATGCGAACCAATCAGCCAAATCATTGACCTTCAGCAACACAGGCACAACGACTCTGCTTGGCGGTGGCTCGGGCTCTACGCTAACCAACGGTACGGGTGGTATTACTGTTGCCCCGGGTGCCGGAGCAGTCACTTTGGGGGATGGTACAGCCGCCAACAATGTTCTCATCAGACTTGCCGCCGGAGACCGGATCTGGGCAAACAACACCGCCAATGGCTTTACGATCAACAATACGGTGGCGACTTTCACCCGCGCCACCGGCGCCACGCTGGCCTTCAACAAGGCTGGCACCGGCAACTTTTCCCTGTCCACGACTGTTCTGCCCAATGATTCGACAGGCATCATCGGCACGTGGGCGTTCTACGGCACAAGCGCCAGCACCAAATATGCCGCCAATAATGCGGGCACGATTACCGGGTTGACCCAAACGGCCGTGGCGCCAGCTTCTGTGGTCGACACGACGGGTGTCGCAAACTACGATGTCAATGCGGCCGGCACGCTCGGCGCCGGTGCCAACTTCAATACATTGCGCTATACCGGTACGGCGGGCACAATCGGCGGCGATTTTATCGCGAATGGCCTGATGAATGTCGGCAGTGGTGCGTTACTATGCTCATCCAATATCACCATTGGCGTGAACTCAGAGCTGGTCATCAATGCGGCCAATAATGCCATAACAATTTCCGGCGTTATAACCAATGGTGCCAGCGGAGCATCTGCGCTTGTCAAGACCGGCACAGGATCCCTGACGCTCTCCGGAACGAACACCTTCACCGGCGGCTTCACCCTCAGCAGCGGCCAAGTTACCCTCGGTATTAATAACGCAATCGGCACCGGCACCTTAACGATC
>CAZMSS010000232.1:0-4793 GCA_964568965.1 uncultured Verrucomicrobiota bacterium
CGCCCCTCGAGATCATGCTGATCGAACACCTGGGCGCCTCCCCGGACCTGATTGCCCTCGTTGAACTCTACCTGCCGTTGAACTTTATCACCGACCCGATGTGCCTGCGCTTCATCGAGGCCATCCGTGACAGTTTCCGTGACGGAGTGGAACTCATGCAGCTGCTGGGCGAGCGTGACGACGAGGACCGATCGCTGGCGGGATTTGCCGCCCAGGTCCTGAGCGCCCCCTCCAAGACCGGCGTGGACGGTTCCCACAAGGAGGTTGTGGAAAGCCTGATCCTCGGTTTCTGGAAGGCGGAACTGCAGCGCCGCCGCGCCGTACTGGAACGCGAATCACAGGAGGCCACGGAAGAACAGATCCGCGACGATAAAATGGCGCAAGCCTCTCTATTGACCACCGACCTGAAACGGCTACAACGGTGGGAAACCGGCGAATCCGTCCTGAAGCTTTACATTGAACACTCTTAATGACACCGCGCGGCGTTGTTTTTTGTCATGGCAATCGATCCCATATGCGGCATGACGGTGGACGAGCAGACGGCACTACCGGCCGTCAAAGACGGCTCAACCCATTACTTCTGCTGCGAGGCGTGCCGGCGTAAATTTCTCAGGCTTCCTCCTGCCCCGAAAATCAACCGTCCGGCAACCCTGCCCTATTTCTGCCCCATGTGCGAGGGGGTGGAAAGTCGGACCCCTGGCATCTGCCCGAAATGCGGCATGGCCCTTGATCGCAGTGGGCCGGCAGTTGAGGAGGACACCACCGAGCTCGATGACATGACCCGCCGGTTCTGGATCGGACTCGCCCTCGGGCTTCCGGTCTTCCTGCTGGCCATGGGGCCCATGGCCGTCCCCGCCCTGCACCATGCAATCCCGGCGGGCTTAACCCGCTGGCTCGAGTTGATCCTGGCCACCCCCGTGGTCATCGGGTGCGGCTGGCCCTTCTTCCAAAGGGCGTGGCAATCGCTGAGGTCGGGCCACCTGAATATGTTCACACTCATCGGGCTGGGCACGGCCACCGCCTTCGCGACCAGTCTGCTGGCCCTCCTTGCGCCGGGAATGTTTCCGGATTCATTCCGGCATCAGGGCGAAGTCCCGGTCTATTTCGAGGCCGCCTCCACCATCATCATACTGGTCCTGCTGGGGCAAATCATGGAACTGCGCGCCCGCCGGAAAACCGGCGCCGCGATCCGGGAACTGCTCAAGCTGGCCCCCGCCACCGCCTATGTCATCCGCAACGGCGGGGAAACCGAGGTCCAGCTGGACAAGGTGCATCCCGGCGACCTGATCCGGGTGAAGCCCGGCGGCAAGGTGCCGGTAGATGGCACCATTCTTGAAGGGCGCGGCTCCCTCGACATGTCACTCTTAACCGGGGAGTCCCTGCCGGTGGAGGGTGCCCCGGGAATGACGGTGGCAGCGGGCACCATCAACCTCTCAGGCGCCTTCGTGATGCGGGCTGAAAAAGTGGGCGCCAACACCCTCTTTGCTCGCATCATCCGGATGGTCGCCGATGCGCAGCGCAGCCGGGCCCCGATCCAGCATGCGGCCGACCGCGCGGCCGCCATATTCGTCCCCGTGGTGGCGGCCACCGCCCTGATCTCGGCCCTCGCCTGGCTGTGGCTGGGCCCGGAACCGAAACTTGCACACGCCCTCGTCAGTCTCGTGTCGGTCCTGATTGTCGCCTGTCCCTGCGCCCTGGGCTTGGCAACCCCGATGGCAGTCATGGTGGGCATGGGCCGCGGAGCCCGGGTCGGCATCCTTATCCGGAACGCGGAAGTCCTGGAACTATTGGGCCGGGTCGATACCGTGGTAGTGGACAAGACCGGTACGTTGACCGAGGGAAAACCGGGAGTGAGCGAGGTTCGGGGCTTAACAGGGGAGGCGGACATCCTCCGCTGGGCGGCGGCGGTGGAAATTCACAGTGAACATCCCATCGGGAGGGCCATTGTGCGTTATGCGGGGGAACGCGGGATCACGCCTGAGCCCGCCTTGGAGTTTGAATCCACGGCTGGCGAAGGAGTTTCCGGGCTTGTGGCAGGCAAACGGGTTCGCGTGGAGAAAGCCGCCGGGATGGCATCCGTGCCGTCCAGCCTCGTGTCTGTGTCGGTCGACGGGATTCTCCTCGGTAGTATTGCCCTGACCGACCGGATCAGGGACACCACACCGGCCGCAGTAAAGACCCTGCACGCCATGGGATTGAGGGTGATCATGCTGACCGGGGATCATCCGGAGGCCGCCAAGGCCGTCGCCCGCCAATTGGGCATTGATGAGGTCCGTGCCGGGGTGATGCCGGACGAAAAGTGGGACATCATCAAGGCGCTGAAGGCGAACGGGCGCCGCGTGGCTATGGCTGGCGATGGGGTCAACGATGCCCCCGCGCTGGCAGCAGCGGATGTGGGAATCGCCATGGGCACGGGAACCGATGTGGCCATGGAGAGCGCAGGCGCGGTTCTGGTCAAGGGGGATCTCCAGGGAATTGCCCGGGCGATCATCCTCAGCCGGGCCGTTATGCGGAATATCCGCCAGAACCTGTTCTGGGCTTTCTTCTATAATATGATGGGGGTTCCGGTCGCGGCGGGTGCCCTTTACCCGGTAATCGGACTCCTGATGAGCCCGATGCTGGCGGCCGCCGCCATGAGCTTCAGTTCTGTCTCCGTGATCGCCAACGCCCTGCGCCTCAGAAAGGTAAAAATTTGACCTTGAAAGGTTTAGCATCGAATCGCTAGTATCTGACTCCATGAAAACCTATGCATCCCTCTTGACCGTTATTTCCTTCATGGCGATCAGCAGTTCCGTGATGGCCTCCGGGGCTGATTCGTCGGCTTATCAGGGCGCCCTGTTTAATGGCGACTCCACAAAATTCTACGACACTGTGCACAGTGGCGGCCCCCGCCTGCTCAGTGTCGGCATCGGGATACAACAGCAGAAGCGCGCCATGCAATCCGATTTCGGGACCACCGACATCAAGATCAACCATCTCACCGGAACCCTGGGCGTGGATGTCACCAAGTGGCTTACCCTGTACGGCGGCGCAGGCGCGGCGGACTACAGCACGCCCAATGTCAATAAAAGCTCCAATTTTGAATGGCTGGTCGGCGGCACCATCCGCGCGCTGGATTACATGGTTCTGGAACCTTGGAACGATATTGACCAGTACTGCGTGGGCGTGGACATCAACTCCTTCTACCGGAACACCACGGTGGACGACACCTGGAGTTCCTCATCAAAGGATCTTTCTGAGTTTTTCGCCTCCCTTACCATGAGTTTCTATTCCAAGAACGATAAATACGGCCTGTGGGACCGGCTCGGGTTCTACTTCGGCCCGGCTATTTCAACCCTTTCGCTCGACAACCGGAGCGAGGATCAGGCCTTCGGCATCATTGGCGGTCTGCAGCTCAACCCCAACCCGAACATATCCTTCAAGCTGGAAGTCCAGAAATTTGACGCCATGGGAATGGGTGCCAGCTGCAGTTTCCATTTCTAAGCCGGCTTGCCATAAATCCTGAAACAACCCTGCCAGTAGGTGGGGTTGTTTTTTCTTGAAGAAGCCACACACCCCATGATAATGATTGCGCGCGTTGTTCGCAAAAGAAACACCTAATAAGGAGGCCTGACGGCTCATGGGCTGGTTCCACAAATCAAAAGAAATAGCCGCCAAACCAGAATCCCCCAAGAAAGAGGATATCTGGATACAGTGTCCATCATGCAAAGCCCACATTTACAAGGAAGAGTGGGAGAAAAACCTGAAGGTATGCGACCGTTGCCATTTTCATGAACGACTGACCTGGAAGGAACGCGTTGATATTCTCATGGATGAGGGTAGCTTCGTGGAATTAAATACCAAGGTCAGCTGGAATGACCCCCTGAAGTTCTCGGACTCGAAGGGCCCCTATGCCGATAAAGCGGTTGAAAACTGCGAAAAAACAGGCATGAAGGAGTCGGTCGCCACCGGAACGGGTAAAATCAAGGGGATCAAGGCGGCGATTGCCGTCATGGACTTCCGATTCATGGGCGGCAGCCTGGCCAGCGGTACGGGGGAAAAGATCCTCCAGACCGCCATGTACGCAGTCAAGCATAAGCTCCCCTACATCATCATCTCCGCCTCCGGTGGCGCCCGCATGCACGAGGGTATCGTCTCCCTGATGCAGATGCCCAAGACCTGCGCCGCGCTGGCCCAGTTGAGGGAAGCGAACCTGCCTTATATCTCCATCATGACCGACCCGACCACGGGCGGGGTTTCCGCCAGTTTTGCGATGGTGGGCGACATCCATATCGCCGAACCGCGCAGCCTGATCGGATTCGCCGGACGCCGGGTGATCGAGGAGACCATCAAGCAGAAACTGCCCGATGACTTCCAGACTGCGGAATACCTCGTAGACCACGGGTTCGTGGACATGATTGTCCACCGCAAGGATATGAAGGACATGCTTTTCAAGATTTTGAAGTACGCCGGCTGCCGCTAAGTGCGACTCACGCCAACACGAGGAACACTCGAACCCCCAACGGATGGAGCAACGATGAGCCTGGATTTTGAAAAAGAAGTGGCCGAGATTGAGAGCCGGATCGAGGAGTTCAAGTCTAAGAATCCCGAACCCACCGGCGCACTGGTCAAGGAACTTAACCGCTTGGAAACGGAGCGGGCCGACAAGCTGAAGGAAATCTACGCCGGCCTGACTCCCTGGCAGACGGTTCAGGTGGCACGCCACCCGGAACGCCCCTTGATCCGCGACTTCATCAGCGGGATCTGCTCGGAATTCATAGAGCTTCACGGCAACCGCCTTTTCGGGGACGACC
>CAZMSS010000233.1:0-4783 GCA_964568965.1 uncultured Verrucomicrobiota bacterium
TCTGCGCCGAGAAACAGCTCAGCGTGGCCCAGATCATGCAGTTGCTGGAACTCGGGGAAACACTCGGACAGGAAGTCAAGGTGTTGTCTGACAAACTGAATGTGCTGATCAATGAAGCGGGAGTGGCTTCAGACTTTTTCATGGAGCTACCCCTGGTTCATTTTGCGGTCTCGCCAACGGGATCCCCGGGCCAGCGGATCCGGCAGATGTTCTTCCGATTGCTTGCCCTGGTGTTTCTGGTGTTGACCCTGCCCTTTATGCTGCTCATCGCACTCCTGATCAAGCTATCCGGGCCGGGTCCCGTGTTTTTCATACAGGACCGGATCGGGATCAACCGGATTCCCTTCCGGATGTATAAATTCAGGACCATGCACGACCGCGCGGAGGAACTGCAGTCGCAGATTGAGGAATTCAATGAATCCGGCGGGGGGCTCTTCAAGATCAAGCGCGACCCGCGCGTTACGGGAGTGGGCCGCTTCCTGAGGCGTTTCAGCCTGGACGAGCTACCGCAGCTGATCAATGTCGTGAAGGGCGAGATGACCGTGGTGGGTCCGCGCCCCCTGCCCCGCCGCGACTTCGAGAACTACTACGAGGAGTGGCACTACGGCCGGCACAGCGGCTTGCCGGGCCTGACGTGCCTGTGGCAGGTCTCAGGCCGGAGCGACATCAGCTTCCACAACATGTGCATCCTGGACGACTACTACCTGCGCAACCAGAACATCCTCCTGGACCTGAAAATCATCGTGCGCACCGTAGGCGTGGTGCTGTTCGCGAAGGGGGCTTATTGAGGTAAGCGCGAGACGTCCTTGATTCGATTCTCCGGAATTTCTTCCCTACTTACACCACTTTTGTAGGCCAGGGACGAGAGCGTCTCAAACATCCCCATTTTCAGGCCCGCATACGAATACTGAAACAGGCAAACGTTAGACACTAACGACGCTTTGCCCGATGTGGGAAGGGGACGGGCAACAAAGATCTGGCACAGGAATATCATCGCCAGACCAGCAGAAATCAATACCGGATGTGCGCCCAGGCACCTGATTTTTCCGCCAACCCAGGGCACCGAAACCATTACGGGCAGAATCAGGCAGTAATACCCTGCGTGAGGAATGTATCTCGCCAACAAACAGAAGTACGGCCCCCCCAATAGAAGCAGAAACAAACCAAACTCCATGTCCAGCTCTCGGCGTGATCGCCAGATCGCCACGACCGCAATCAGAAGGAAGACATGCAACCCCCAGATCGGATAAATGACCGTTCTAAACAAATTGGTTAGCAACTGCACCTTACTAAAACCCTGAAGTTGAGCCGAGAGCGAGTTACTACCCGCAATAAAATTGGCAAAGGATCCATAGAACGGGACCGACACGACGATATACAGACCAGCACCGCCAAGGAGAGCGGCAAAAGTCAGGGAAGCCCTTGCAATGCTGAATTGTTTAAACAACAGATAAACGATGGCCATGACTGCGCAAACACACGACAAGGGGCGCATCATGCATCCGAAAATGAACCATATCAAAACCCTGTAATAATCCCCCTGGGTTTTCCCCTTGAGAAACCGGCTGCCATAAAAAACCATCCCGGAAACAGCCAGCATATCGCTTGCATAGGATGCCCCCGCACAGGAGAAGTACACCGGAAACACAGAAATACCCATGACAACGGATGCCAGAATAGCCCCATGAAACCCAGCCCGGTCTCCGGCTAAATTCACACAAAAAAGCATGGCCAGAATACCGCACACAAAGTTGAAAAGCACCAGGCTCGCAAAAACAGAACCCGTCATTGCGGCCAAGGCCATGATGAACAGATGATAAGGGGCATAACCCGGGAATTGAATCAGCATGGCACCCGTTTCAACAGCCAACTGATTTGATGGCACATCACAAAAAAAAGCTTTTACGGGAAGACATAGCACCCGGATCGCCACCCCGAGGAGACAAACTCCCAGAATCAAAGCTAACTGTTTTCTGCTCATATTTCCGCAGTATGACCGTTGTTCATTCCGGCAAGCTCGCTTGTTGATGAAGAGGAACTTCAGGCTTCAAAAGAGGGTAGAGTTCCCTGACAAACTTTGCCAAGCGCTTCTCGGCAACAGAGTCGCCTGTATTGGAGACAGTTTGCAACGAAACATACGCCCAGCGGGGCCTGACATTATGAAACAGGTTGTCCCACGCAATATAAAACATTCTCTTAAAATGGTCCTGGGTTTCATGCCCCCCGCCCGCAAACCAATAAACCATGAACATCGTCGCACTCCTCTTTTGCGCCCGGATCAGCATCACCTGAAGCGGCAGGTGATTCACCATCGGTATGGCTAACACGGAACTGCGCTCAATGGCATACCCTTGAGCAGGGAGACACTGCTGCGGACGATGAATACTTCGCCGCTCGCTTCCGGATATCACAACCGTGACTGTCACATTTTCGTTTTTCTGATTCTGGTAAAGCCGTCGTGAAATGATCGTATCGGGAGGCAGAATATTCCGTTCCCCCAACGAGACCTGATCCAAACGCCCCCCGCACTCGGGACAGGTGTGTGAACCCGCCAGTTCGCTTTCAGAAAAGGACCTCATGCACAACTCGCTTTGGCAGTAATAGATTCTTTCCCCTTTCCAGTCTCCAACAGATTCGGGCAGCTCCCGTCGCACATCAGCAGTATGCGAGGAAGCCGTATCAACCGATCGAATAGACATGGAAAGCCCGGCCGTCAGGACAAAAAGAACCAACACAACACAAGCTCCCAGCATAAAGGATCGTCGCCACTTAAGGTCGTTTTGAGTATCAGCGCTCATTTGCCCCCCGTCCGCTTCATTCGCCACGCCGGCCACGAACGATGCAAGAGAGCCCCCACCCCAAGCATCAACAGGGTGGCCACCGCAAACACGACATATCCGGAATAATCATGGTAAAACCCGAGGGCAAATTTTTCACCGAACAACACTCCCACTACCGCAATCAGTGTAATACGCGCGATATTTCCCGCCATCGCCAGGGGAATAGACGCCAGAGAAAGGATGCCGCGCTTCAGGGCGGTGTTCTGGGTAAAGAATGCGTACGCTGTGGTCAGGGCCACCATTGCCAAAAGGTAACGCAAACCGCTGCAGGGATGTGCCACATCCAGCGCGAAGCCACCCCCTGCATTGACCTGAATAGCGGTCCCAAGTTGAGTCACGGGAATACCAAAACCGTTCAACAGGACTACTGAAACGGTTGAACTGACCATTCGGAGTGGAAACGTCAGATAGTCCAAGAATGTCAATGGAATGCAGAAAATCAAATAAGCACAGGGGAAAAAAGTCAACCTTGCCACCTGACCGCCATAGAGAAAGAATGGCACGCCCCACAGAAGGCCGATGAAGGACAGCAACACTATAACGGTCTGCTGGACACGTAATCCCGTCAGGTACAGCAAGAGGGCTGCCACAATAACGGCTAATCCCCAATAGTTGACGGATTTTATTGATTTTTGAAGGTCATCCCTCCGCCACCACATCATGGACATGCTGACCAGGGGAATAAGCCATCCGTGAGACATATCCGCGCTCTCCCAATTCCATCGACTGATCATCCATCCCATGGCGGACCGGCCCTGGTTCAAGGTCTCCTCATTATTCCCCTCCGAACCAAATAAATAGGCCAGTGTTGCCGCAATCATGATCCAGAAACCGATTTCCAAAAAATGGAACCGCACGTTCATGCCTTCCCATGACCTTTCCGTTCATGGCCTGCAGTGCCAGCATTCATAAACCGTCCTCGTGACTGAACCAACAGCCACATGAACCTGGGGACACCGACCAGATAGCGGCGCCACAATCGCAATGGTTCCATGGAAAAACGAAAAACCCACTCCAAACCCAACCGCATCATCCAGCGTGGAGCCTGACGAACATGGCCCGCGTGGAAGTTGAAAGCGGCCCCGACCGCGATCAACACCGGCGCTTCAAGCCACGGCCGGAAGCGGGACATCCAGAAATCCTGCTTCGGGGTCCCAATCCCAACCCAGACCACATCAGGCCTCGCCGCATTGATCCTGGCAACCACCTCCGCCTCCTCCATCTCCGTCAAGGCCCGGAACGGAGGCGCCCAGAATCCCGCAACCTGCAAGCCGGGAAACCGCACCAGAAAGCGGCGTGTCAGGTCATTAATCACCTGGTCAGTCCCGCCGTAGAAATAGTGCCGCACCCCCGAAACTTGGCCCTTCCCACACACCGACAACATCAGGTCAGGGCCATACACCCGCTCCACCTCAAACCCCTGCCATCGCCCTAGCCACACAAGCGGCATTCCATCCGGCGTAGCCATTCCGGCCCCGTTGACAATGGCCGCCAGCCGCGGATCATCGTGGCAACGCAGAACCGTGTCGGAGGTGCACACGTTGACATACGCCGGTTCACGTCGTTGCACCCAGCCCATGACGCGCTGCACGGCCTCCTCCATCGTCAGTGCGCTGATCCTGACATCAAGCACGGCAAAACGCCGGTCATCCTGAAACTCCGGAACGGGCCTCACTCGCGCCCCCTTTCATCGTCGAGGAGTTTATGGACAACCCCCATCAACTGCTCGTAGTTCCGGTCAATCTGATAGCGCTCCTCGTAGGCACGCCGGGCCGCCAGCCGCATGCCAGCCCGGACAGTCCCGGACAGCGCGAAAAATTTCGTGAGCGCTGACGCCCACGCGCCGACTTCGCCTGCCGGGACCCGGAAACCAGTTTGCCCCTCCTCCACCAATTCGGGCAGGGCTCCACTATCCGATACCAGTACAGGCGTCCCTCGGGCAT
>CAZMSS010000234.1:0-4778 GCA_964568965.1 uncultured Verrucomicrobiota bacterium
AGCCTATCGTGTGCTCAGGATGAATATGGAGCTATCGAAGAAGCTGGGCGGGGGAAATACGATGTGTCTGACCAGTGGCGGGGCGGGGGAAGGCAAGTCGCTGACCCTTTTCAACCTGGCGTGCATCTGCTCGCAGGCCGGAAAGAAAGTGCTGGTGATCGACTCGGATATGCGCCGCCCTACCCAGCATAAGATGTTCAAGGTTTCGAACCGGCTCGGGTTGGCGGATGTTCTGCTGGACAAGGTCCAGATTGACGAGGCGATTCTGCCCTCGGTGGTTTCCACGATTGACTTCATGCCGAGCGGGAAGTTGCCCTCCGTGGCGCACGGCGCGCTGAATGCCCAGCGGTTGCGCGCTATCATTGATCATGTCAAATCGAAATATGACTATGTCTTCTTTGATTCGCCCCCGATCATGGGGGTTAGTGATGCGGCCATCTTGTGCAGTGAGGTCGACGGGGTGTTACTGGTGATCCAGCACCGGACCTATCCTCGCGCCGTGTCCGGCCGGGCCAAGACCATGATTGATAACGCCGGCGGGAATCTTATCGGTGTGGTGCTCAACAATCTGAATGTGACCCGCGATTACTACTACTATTACAATTCGTATTATAATTATTCTTATGGCAGCGCCAAGGGGAGACGCAAGGAGAAGGAAGCCCCGGCGGTCCCGGTGGGCGCTGCAAACCCTAAGGTTTCTCAAGGGACAGGCGCGACATCATGATGCGGCAGCCTGGAGTCATCCGGATTCTGGTTGGGCTCACCATGGGAATGTTGCTCTCGGGGTGTGTGACAGGTCCCCCTCCGCCCGCCCCCGTTAAGCCCTATCGGCCGGTTCTTGATAGGCGGGTGACGCGCGAGCAGGTCAAGAAACCTGTGCATGCCGTGATGAGGAGTTCGAAGCCGGAAGCCAGGAGCGTGGAGCAGACCCCCGGCGCGACCAACCGGATTGCGGATGTCGGGATACTTGAGAAGACGGAACGTGTGCTGCGCAAGGGGGATCGCGTCCAGGTCGCGATCTATGCCCCGCCTGCGCCGTTCACCTGTCCTAATGTGATTGATGAGGAGGGCCGGATCAATTTTCCCTTGATCGGTCCGATGGTTGTTGCAGGAAAATCCTGCAGCGAGGCGCAGCGAACGGTGGAACGGGCTTATATTGACCAGAAGATATACAAGACGGTAACGGTCATCATCGTGCCTCCTGAAGGCGAATATGCCGTGACCGGGGAAGTGATCCGGCCGGGGCCTTACCCGTTGACGCGTGACCAGACCTTGCTGCAGGCCTTGGCTCGGGCTGGTCGGTATACGGAGTACGCCGACAAGACCAAGGTTTATCTGACCCGGAACAACGACCGGGTTGAAATCAAGCTGGACGACATCCGGGATGGCCGGCGGCGTGATATTGTCATCATACCCGGGGATGTGGTCGAAGTGCCGCGTTCCGTCTGGTGATAAGGGTGCAACCGAAAGACTTGACTGGGTCTGGGGGTTGGTGGATACTTTTTGACATAGGTTTTCAGAAGTCTGCGTGGGTGAGGTTTTAAACAGGAGGCATGAGCATGAGAAAGTTGATGACAAGTATAGTTTTGGCGGCGCTGGTCATGATTCCGGTGTTGGGTATGACGGCGGAGAATGCGGCGGTGACGCCCAAGGAAATCGCCTCGGCGGCGGTGGTAACAGCGGAAACCTCGCTGCAGAAGGGCTTGGAAATCCAGGCGTCTGTCCAGAAGGCCGCGGATCTTGCCGTGGCGAACTTTGACAAGGCCCAGGCTGACCTGAAGGTGGCGGAAGCCTCCGGTGACAAGGAGAAGATCAAGGCTGCGAAAATAGCCCTGAGAAAGGCCGCGATGGAGAAGGATGCGGCTATCCGTAAGTTGTCCCGAATCACCGCTATGGTTGACCGCCTGAAAGTGATTCTCGCAAAGACGAAGGCGGCGGCGGATCTCGTGGAGAAGGCGAAAACTCCAGCAGAGGCTCAGGCTGCGGCTGATGATGCAGAACAGCAGGCGGCAAAATCAGGCCGGGTTCTGAAAGCGATTGAAGAGGAGGCCGTTAAGCCCTTCCGTCCCATTGAAATCATCGGGGTCACGATTCCCACGACCACAACCAGCACCACGCAGCCTTCCCCGACACCCGTCGGCAAGAAGGGATAATCGGGCGTTCAGGAATTGAAGCAAAGCCCCCTCCATGCGGAAGGGGCTTTCTTTTTATCATTTTATGAAGGTGTATGACCGCATCAGTGTCGATCAGTGGTTTCTGGCCGTGATGGGATCAGTAGTGGTTGTGCTCTCGACGGCAGGTCTGGTCCATTCCGGGCGTGCGGCACTGGCGTTCCGCCTCTCCTTCAAGGCGCAATACAGCACGCCGCCTGCGTCCGTTGAACAGGTGCTGGAGTACTGCCGCAATGCCTGGTCGCTCTACCCCTGGAATTATTATCTAACCACATATACAGCCGAGATGGCATACTACCGGGCTGATGACGTCACCGGTGATGCCCGGGCCGAACGACTGCGGCAGGCCCGGTTCTGGTGTGACCGCGGTCTTGCGCAGAATGTTTACAAAAGCCAGTTGCGGCGGTTGAAGACCAGGTTCCTCTGGGAGGAGTCGCCGCTCAAAGCGGTTGAGTACTGGAAAGCGTACACAGATTGGCAGTTCTGGGAGCCCTATAATCACGCCACCCTTGCGGAGCTGTATGCGCGGGCAGGGGAGTTTGACAAGGGGGAGCAGTCCTTGAAGTGGGTCGAAGTCGATCCTGCGTCCTATACGGAGGCACGGAAGGCTGTTGAGCGTGAAAAGAAAATCTGGGAGGAAAGCTTGAACGGGAAGGCTGGGGGATGGGGCGAATGACGGGGCTCGAACCCGCGACATTCAGAATCACAATCTGACGCTCTAACCAACTGAGCTACATTCGCCGTGCTGTATGCAGGCGCGAATCATCCACAGGCGGGGGGGATGAATCAAGCAAAAACACATGAGAACTTTTGCGCTCGAACTTTCATCTGAAGTCGGCTCGATGGCATGGGTCGAAAATGGCGCCGTGCTAATGGAGCGGGAATGGCCTGCCGTGACACGGCAGCGTCGCCCTGTCTTCTCGGATCTGCATCTCTGGCTTCAGTCGGAGGCCGCTCCATGGGACAGGATTGATCGGTTGGCTGTAGGAGTGGGTCCAGGCGCCTTCTCAGGGCTTCGTCTGGCGGTCTCCCTGGTAAGGGGGCTCTCCCTGCCCGATGACCGCCCTGTGACGGCTGTGTCCAGTGCCCGGGCGTTGGCCCGCTCGGTGATCAAGGAGACGGGTGCCTCCCGGGTCGTCGTTTTGGGGGATGCCCGGCGTAATGAGCTCTGGGCGGGCTGTTTTACCCCCAGGGACGGGATTGTCGGGCTCCGGGGTGAGTGGGTGGTGGAGTTTGCGGATAAGTTGCCTGATACCCTCAAATTCCCGGGAACGGTCTGGGTCACTCCGGATTGGGACCGTATCGGCGCGATTTTGGAAAAGCAGTGTCCCTCTACCGTGACGTTGATTCGGGAATCACGGATTCCCCGGGCCGCCATGGTAGCGGGGATGGCGGACGATCTGTCGGATCGCGGCATTGCGGGGGAGTCTCCCGTCCCGATCTATGTCCACCCGGCAGTTTCAATAGCACCACGATATTAGGGAAGAGAGGAATAACATGACATTACGCGTAAACGGACAAATTGTACCCGATAAAGCCATTCTTGCCGAACTGAAGCGCCTGCTTGAGTTTTACAGCCAGCACATGCCTCGCGAGGAACTGGGGCGTCATATGGCCGGACTTGTGGAGCGGGCTCGTGAGCACGCGATCGGCACCCAGTTACTCATTGAGGAAGTCAAAAATCGCCATATCGAGGTTCCGGAGGCCGAGGTGGACACGGCTGTGGCCGACATGTCCAAGCGGGTCGGGGGAGATGACAAGCTGGCCGAATTGCTGGCCCGTCAGGGACTCAGCCTTGAGCAGTTCCGCGCCAGCGTCCGAGTCGGCAAGAAACTTGACATGCTGGTGGCACGGGTGACGTCGACCGCTCCTGAGTGCAATGAGGATGACCTGAGGAAGTACTATGACGATCATCCCGAGCGCTACATGGCGCCCGATCAGGCCCAGGTGCGCCATATTCTGATGAAGCCTGCGTCCTCCAGTGAAGCCGACCAGGCGGCCACCCGGTTAACGTTGATGGGGCTCAAGGTCAAGGTACTTGAAGGGGAGGATTTCGCCAGTCTGGCGGCCTCGCACTCCGAATGTCCCAGTGGCAAGGAAGCCGGCGGCAGCCTGGGCTGGATTGCGAGGGGGGCGACCGTTCCGGAGTTCGACCAGGCAGTTTTTGATGACATGGAGGTGGGCGAGATCAGCGACGTCATTGAGACTTCGCTCGGCTATCACCTGATTGAGCTTCATGACAAGGAACTGGGTGATCCGGTTCCGTTTGCTGAAGTCCGTGACGGGATACGCGAGCTGCTGACGCATGAACGCAGAGGGAAGGCACTGTCGGAGTTCGTGGCCCACCTCAAGGAAAAGGCCAAGATCGAGGAAGACGGTCCGGCGGACGCCAAACAGTGGGAGTCGATTTTTGATTCGTTTCTTGACGGTCAAAAATCCAGTTGATACCTTGCCCGGCGTTTGATGCCAAGAGGATGGCGACCCCAACACCGTCCTATGTCTGGCATCAATGTTTTTTTGCCTCTCGACATCGGGCCGTAGCGCAGACTGGTAGCGCGTCTGTCTCTTATACACATCTCCGAGCCCACGAGACAGGCAGAAATCTCG
>CAZMSS010000235.1:0-4768 GCA_964568965.1 uncultured Verrucomicrobiota bacterium
GCACCCGCTCGACATTCAGTTCACCCATCCGGTATTGCTCGGGGTTCCAGGGGACATCGCCCCCGTTGGCCCGGATCTGCTCGACGAGGAAGGGATCGTTCTCCTCGATGACGAAGCGCTGGGCTTTATCCTTCAGGAACCCGAGAATCAGTTTGAAGGGCAGGGGATACGTCATTCCCAGTTTCAGGAGGGAGGCCTCCGGGGAGGCTTCGCGGGCGTGCTGGCTGGCCACTCCGCACGAGACGATTCCTATATTGTTGGAACCCTTATGGATCAGGTTGGGGCCCTCAGTCTCGCACCATTCCTGGATTTCCCGCAGCTTGGCACGAAGTTCACGGTGTTTGATCCGGGCGTGGCCGGGGACCATGACACGGCCGGGAATGTCGCGGACGAAATGCGGGGTGGGGCGGGGCTCAAGGGTATCCGAAGGTTGAACGATCGTGGTGGTGTGGGAGACCCGAGTGGTCATTCGCAGAATCACCGGGGTTTTCCAGCGGGCGGACAGGGTAAAGGCCAGCCGGGTGAAGTCATAGGACTCCTGGGAGTCGCCGGGTTCAATGACCGGTACGCCGGCGGCAATGCCATAACGGCGGGTATCCTGCTCGTCCTGGCTTGAAGCCAGGCCGGGATCGTCGGCCACCACGAACACGAGGGCGCCCTGGACGCCGCTGTAGGCAGCCGTGAAGAGGACATCGGCGGCGACATTGAGTCCCACATGCTTCATGGTGACCATGGCGCGTGCACCGGCAAAGGCGATGCCCAGGGCAACCTCGGCGGCGACTTTTTCATTGGGGGCCCATTCCGCCTCACCGCCGATGGCGTCATAGTTTTCAAGGATTTCGGTGGAAGGGGTCCCGGGATAGCCTGTGCCCCGTGCGCAGCCGGCATGGAGGGCTCCCAGTGCGACCGCCTCGTTTCCGCTCAGAAGTTGTCGTGCAGCCATAGACGTGTATCTTTCAGGAAAGCCGGTGGCAGTTTAGGATCAACGGTGAGTAGCACGCCATTCCCGGCCATTCATAAATCGGGCGAAGCATCGCAAAACCCGTAAATCCGGTCACGAAAAAAAGATGGGGCACTTCATCTGATGCGCGAGTTCGAAGGAATGCCTATCGCGGGGCGGGGAGGGCGCTGAGGCAGGTGTTCTCACGGAGGGAGAGGGTGGTCATGACCTTGATGACATAGACCTGGGTCTGGGGAGGAAGGTGGATGGCGATTTCGCCGAAGGTGCGGGCCCCATGCTGCTTGAGCAGGCGTTCCACGCAGCCCTCCCCGGCGTTATAGGCGGCCACGGCCAGGGTCCAGTCTCCCAGCCGGGAATGAAGGTGGGAGAGGTACCGGGCGGCGGCCCGGGCACTTTTGTCGGGCTCGGTCCGGTGATCCGCCGACTCTTTCAACAGGTCGAACCGCTTTGCGGCGGTGGGTTTGAACTGGAAGAGCCCCAGGGCCCCGGTTTTGCTGACGGCGTTGGTGACAAGGGTGGATTCCACTTCCGCAACCCAGGCCAGTTCGGACGGAACCCCTTCCTCGGCAAACGCGCTTTTCAGCCGAGGGATCAGGTGTTTTGCCTGAACGGGGAGGGGGGTCGTCTCCTGTTTTTTACTCCACAAGGCTCCCTTCATGATGTGTGGCCAGCGCTTTTGGCTGAAAACAGTCTGATCTTTCGGGCTGATAGCACGGTACTCAGGCCAGAGGGCGCAGGGTGGTTCCGGGAAAAGTACTTCAATGCAGGGGGAAGGCGCTTCCTCCTGCGGAGACAAGGTGTAAACGATGTCAGCCCGGAGTGTTCCCGTCAGGATCAGCCCCGTCATCAAGCCTGAGAGAGGAATGAGCCTCATGGTGGGGGTCAATTGCCTAAGGGGATTTGTTTCCGGATCGCCTCGGTGAGGGCTTGGGGATCGGTGCGGTTCAGCCGGTCGAGCACCTGTTCCCATCGGTATGCGAAGCTGCCGTGCTCGTCACGCGGGCGATGCTTGAACAAGGTGTCGAAAGACCGTTTTCGACGTGTGTAGTCCTGCTTGATATGGATAAACCGTTCCAGGAATGCGGCAAGATAGCCTTCAACCACATCCCGGGGGTACGGGAAGAAGGACAGCCGGCGCCGGATGGGTTCCGCATAGGCCCCCGCGTAAGACAGCAGGTCTGAGTGATAATCCATGAATGTGCCGGTGTGATCGGATACGACGATCTCCTTGGGAACGCCGAACTCGTCTTCCAGCATCAACTCGTCGCCATCATCGAACAGGATGGCGTTCTCGAGATTGAGGCGGCCAACGATGATATTGGGCGCGGCGGCACGGCCCAGTAATTGGGCAAACTTGAGGGAATAGGTGGTGTTCTGAAAACGGGAGCGGGGAATTTTGTCGGTGGCGAGTCCGGGCAGATAGTCGCGCTCGAAATAGGTGGACCAGATCACCTGGCCTTCATAGCGATACCCGTGGTAGTGCTCAGTGATTTTCCGGGTTGTGATGCGGGTGGGCAGGTTCATGCCCAGCTGGCGGCAGCCGAGCCGGCGGTCCAGGACATAATCGGTATATTCCTCCGCCTCCATGATGGCCGCGAGCAACTCCTTGCCTTCGTTCAAGTGCTCCCGGATTCCCCATTTCTGCATGCGAAGGATGCGGACCACGGGACGGGGGTCGTTAAGTTGTTTGATTTCGGCGACATAAACAGCGCGCCGGCCGGCGCTGGTGGGGCGGCGGGAAAGCGTGCCGATGACCCGGCCGACATTCACATAGTCGATGTCGCCGAATTCCCGCACGAAATTGAAGATGAACCCTCTCGCCTTCTCGTCGCATAGCGTTCGTAATTCGGAATCGTGGGGGGAGCGGTCCGCTTCGTCAAAGAGGGTGTCCAGCATCAATTCGCCTTCCTCAATGCGCCCGCCGGGGAGCCATTCAATCTGCATGAAAAATTCAGAGCTCAGTCCGAGGATCGTCTCCTCGGCCAGAATCTCGCCTCCCTGGCCCAGCAGGCATGAGAACATCGGGTTGCGCCAGTCCGCGTTGTCGGGGTTGTCTTCCCTCATTTCCAGCCGCACCGCATCCTGGAAGGCGGCTTTGAGGTTCTCATAGCAGTGGCGAACGCCTGCTGCCGGATGATCCCAGGGTTCGCAGGATGTGAAATTGGCATGGCCGAATGATTTGTCGGCGGCAAAGAATGCGACTTCGGGATGGCCCATGCGGTTGGTATGACCGGAAAAATCACGGATTTCGATCAGGTGCGCCTGAAGTTCGTTGTCAGGCAGATTCCCGAGTTCGGAGAACTGCTGGTAGGTCAGGAAGCGCGTGCCGATCTCGCGGCTGTAATAGTAGATGGAACGCCCCCCGATCGGCAGCATGGAGGATTGGATCATGCGCTTCATGTCCTCCGGGCTCTGGGGGAGCGGGGCAATCCGCCAGTTCTCGCCGCGCTCCTTGATGGCGTAGCGCACCTTTTCGTTCATGAGGTTGAGGAACTTGATCTGCTGCTTGGATATCAGTTCCTGAAGCAGGTCATCGGCCTCAAATGCCAGGGCCATATTCTCGGGATCGGGGCGGATCAGGATGCTGCCCGGATCCATGATCAGGTCAACCGACTGCTGAAATTCAAGCATTTCGTCCTCTTCGGACAAAGGGGGCTGATTGGCCTTTTGACGCGTGGCGTTGAGCTCGTTGACATAGGCCAGGCGTTGGGTGGCGTGGATGCCGGGCAGGGTGACGATGGTTCGGCTCCGGGGAAATACCGAGCCGATCCGGGAGATCAATCGTCCTTCCTGGTCCTTGGCCAGCGGATGCTCACCTATGATTCGAATACTCATCACTTTTTATACTACCAATCCCTGCCTGCGCTGAACAATAGTTCTTTCGCTGGATTCCGGGTTTTAAGTAGGCAGTCCAATATCTTGTGATCCACGAGGCCGGAATCGTGTAAGAGAGTCGATTAAGCGTATCCGATTGTCTATCCCCACCATCTCTTCTTGCCTTTCAAAAATGGCAATGCTAATTACCGTGAGCATGAATAGACACCCCTGTATTGGCGATGTCGCGAGGGCTGCGGAAGTCGACCGTACTACCGCCTCGGTGGTGCTGAATGGGCGGGGAAAACAGCTCCGGATAAGTCCGGCGACCCAGGCGCGAGTGCTGGCTGTTGCCCGGCAACTGGGTGTCGCCAGCCGGGCGAATGGTTCCCCTCAGGGCACGCCCCAGCAGGCCGCGGGGCAGGGGATGGCCAGGTTGCCGGTGGGACTTGTTATCACGCAGGCGAGTTCTGCTGAGACCCTGTCGCTGATTGCCCGCCTCGAGCTGGAGTTTTCCGCTGCAGGCTACCCTTTGGTCATCATCACGGTCCCAGCCGATGCGGAAGGGATCCGTGGCCGGTTGCTTGAGCGCAGGGTATCGGGCCTGCTCAGTTGCCGCAGCGTCTATTCCGCCGTCTCGGCATTCCGCTCGGGAACCTGCCCGGTTATCGTTGTTTGGGAAGGCGCTGCCAAGGCGCTTCTGGCGTTGCTTGGCGCCCCGCCGTCCGAAGCCCCTGTTACTCCGGCACCCGCACCGGCCCCTGAGCGATCGCCCTCTCCGGCGCCAGCACCGGCCTCGGCCCCCGTTTCGGTCCCCGCGCCGGTTGCGCCGACACCCGTTGTCAGAATCCCGCCACAAGCGGTGCCGAGTCCTGGTCCGGCACAGCCGGTGCCTGCCGCACCACCGGCCCAGCCGCTCCCGCGGTCTGAACCTGTCGCGGCCACGGGCTGTCTCTTATACACATCTGACGCTGCCGACGAATAGAGAGGTGT
>CAZMSS010000236.1:0-2109 GCA_964568965.1 uncultured Verrucomicrobiota bacterium
CGGTGTACTCGCCGACTTCAATTCCCGCAACATTTTCGCTTCGGCAGGATATTCTCTGTGCCTCTTTGAACTCTAGCGAAGCGGGCGGTGAATCTTCGGATTTTGGGTTTAGCAAGGTCACTGGTTGGCCTCTTTCAGCCACCGGAGTTCGCGCCGCCGCATGCGTTGGCGCTGGGCCGGGGTCTTGTCATCCTCACCTGAGAGATGATCGCACCCGTGGGCGATGTACAGGGCCAGTTCACGGGCGAATCCGCCGTAGCGATGTCCCAGCCGTTCGGCCTGCTCGACATTGACGACAATTTCGCCGCAGGAGCCGCACTCCGTGTCGCCGGGGATGGGGTCGAAACTAAAGCTGATCACATCGGTGGCGTAATCGTGGCCCAGGTGCGCCCGGTTGATCTCGCGGGAGGCCCCGTCATCGACCAGCACCACCGACACCTCACCCCACTCAATCCCCGTCCGTTTACCTGCCTTGCGAAGGCAAAACTCCGTCAGCCGGCGTAGTTTTAGAAGGCTGACTCTACCCGCCGATTGTTGATTGATGATGGAAACGTGCATAATCAGTGGGTCACTCAGGACTCCGGACCGGCGGGCTCAGCTCTTCTTTTCATCGGCTTTCGGGTACGCAATCCGGGAGTGGAGCATGTTGGAGAGGCAGAACACAAAGGCCCGCTTCACCTTGCACAGTTCCGCCAGAGTCATCTCGCAGTTGTCCAGCTGCTTGTCCTCGAACCGGAGGGTCACCAGCCGGTCCACCAGCTCGCTGATCCCTGCCGGGGTGGGTTTTTCGAGTGACCGCGACGCGGCCTCCACGGAGTCGGCCAGCATGATGATCGCCGCCTCGCGAGAGACCGGCTTGGGCCCGGGGTAACGGTAGCTGGACTCATCCACCACCGTGCGGCCCCGGCCGCTGGCGGTCTGGGGGTCGGACTGGGCCTGCTGGCCTGCCTTGTGGTGGAAGAAAAAGACCAGTCCGGTGCCGTGGTGCTGCTGGATGATGTCCATGACCGGCCGGGGCAGTTTGTGCAGCATGGCCAGGGAGAGGCCTTCCTTGAGGTGGGCCATGACGAGCAGGGAGCTCATGCTGGGCGCCAGTCCGTCGTGGGGGTTCTCGCCGGTCCTGATGTTTTCGGTGAAATAGCCGGCCTTTGTGACCTTGCCGATGTCGTGGAAATAGGACCCCACCCGGGCCAGGATCGAGTTAGCCCCGATCTCGTCGGCCGCCGCCTGGGCCAGGTTGGCAAGCATCAGGCTGTGGTGGTAGGTGCCGGGCGCCTCGAAGGCGAGCCGCTGGAGCAGGGGATGGGCGAGGTCGGAGAGCTCCAGCAGCGTCATGTTGGAAGTGACGCCGAAGAGGGTCTCGCAGAGGGGAAGGAGCAACAGGGTGAGCAGGGCGGCGCCCAGTCCGCTGCAAACACAGGCCAGGGCCAGCTTGCCGGCCATCACATGGTCGGCGGGGGTCATTACCGTCAGGCTTGCCATCTGGAGCAGCCCGATGATGAGGCCGACCCGGATGACCTGGGTCCGGCGCCTCAACCGCTGGGCGACCCGGGCGGCGAGGGCTGTGGCGATGAGGCCGGAAATGAGAATGGGCACGCTGAAATTAACAATCATGAAGCAGGTTAACGTCGCCCAGAGTCCGGCGACCACCGCGGCGGCCCCGCCCAGCAGCACCCCGGCCAGAAGGGGGGGCAGGGCAAAGGGGATCAGCAACCCCGCTGCCGCCGGCGGAACAAGTGTCCCGTGGCTGTACTCCTGGATCAAAATCCGGGCGGCGAGGACGGTGACCATCCCGCACAAGGCCAGCAGGAGAACACGGGTGTTGTTCCGGAGGTGCCCCGGCGCCAGGACCCGCAACAGGACACCGCAGAGCAGGGTGATGATCAGCAGCAGGATCTCATTTGACGCCGATACGAGGGTGATGGTGCGGTATCCGCCCCCCTCCGGGGCCAGCAGCAGGCTGGTCGCCCCCCACAGGAAAAGACCGATGAGCAGCGTCATCAGGGGCTGGTTCCACCATGCGAGATCCTCGTCCGGGGTCTTGCGAGCCCCGTCCCTGTAGCGTTCCTTCAGGCGCTCGGACCGGAATTTTGACAGCCATTGTTTCAT
>CAZMSS010000236.1:2209-4758 GCA_964568965.1 uncultured Verrucomicrobiota bacterium
CCCTGTAGCGTTCCTTCAGGCGCTCGGACCGGAATTTTGACAGCCATTGTTTCATAATAATCCTAATCTTAATCGTAATCCTAATCTTAATCTTCCCAACATGATTACGATTAAGATTACGATTATGATTAAGAGTTGCTCTCTTATCATCCCCCCGTGACAAACCGGAACCAAACTGATAGAAGCATTAATACATTTTTGGAGCCGACTGGCAAGGATGAGTAACCGGAAGCAAGCCTATCTATTTGTGGGGGATGACGAGTATCCCCTGACGACCGCCGCCCGCGAGCTGGTGAACCAGTTCGTGCCCGCGGCGGAACAGGCCTTCGGGCTGGAAATCATCGAGGGCCGGTCCGACTCGGAGGATGAGGCGGTTGCGATCATCAAGCGGTGCCACGAGGCGCTGGTGACCCCCGGCTTCCTGATGGTCCGCGGGAAACTTGTCTGGTGGCGTTCCGTCACCTTCCTTGGCGACGTGAGGCTGGCTGCTAACGAGGCGGTCAAGGCGGAAATGAAGGAACTGACCGACGCCCTCGAGGCGGGCCGCGCGGGTGATGCCACGCTCCTGATGACTGCGCCCAAGATGGATAAACGGTCCGCGCTCTACAAACTCTTCGCTTCCCGGTTTGAAATTCGTGAGTTCCTGCTTCCTGAGAAGGCCTACCAGGTGGAGCAAATGGCCCGGGAGAAGATTCCCAAGGCGCTGCGGGACAAGGGGATAACGGCTGATGCCGAGGCGCTGGAGTTGATGCTGGCGCGGGTGGGGGCCGATTCCCGCCTGATCGAGATGGAGGCGGAAAAACTGACGCTGTTCCTCGGGGAACGCCGACGGGCGACCCGGGAAGATGTGCAGGCGGTGGTATCATCCACCCCAACCTCGGCGATGTGGGACTTGCAGGATGCGGTCGGTGAGCGAAAGCTGAAGGCGGCCCTGGACTTGGTGGGGGAATTCCTGGCGGGCAAGGAGAACCCGATCGGGATCGTGATTTCCCTGATGAACCGTGTGCGGGACCTGATGCTCTACCGCGAGGGGTTGGATCAGGGGTGGTTGCGAATCAGGGGCCGGCAGGCGGAGTGGGGCGGGATGCCTGAGGATGCGGAAACCCTCCTGACTGCGGTTCTCAAGCGCGACCCGCGCGTGATCCATCCCTTCGTGGTGGCGAAAATGGCGGGGCAGGCCCAGCTGTATTCATCCGCCGAACTGCGGCGGAACCAGCGGCTTCTGATGGACGCCCATGAAGACCTCGTCTCCAGCCGTGTTGCCGGCCAGACCGTTTTGGAACTAACCCTGATCAGGATGATGAACAGGCTAACCACCCCCGTCTGAACAGAGGCCGGGGAAAGCACTTGAAGAATGAAAGAGTCACTATGACAGACAAGAAAAAGAGTCCCGCGCGTGCATTGGTCCACTTTGCCGATTCACAGGTCACCGCCATGGAGGGGGATAAGACTCTGCCGGCCAAATTCAGGCGCATGCTCAAGGCGATGGAGCTGAAGGATCGGGTAAAGGGGGCCAATGTCGGCATCAAGATGCATTTCGGCGGCGGCATCGGCTACACCACCATCCCGCCGGTATTTATCCGTATCCTGGTGGAGGAACTTCACGCCGCGGGCGCAAAGAAGATCCGGGCCATGGACGGGAATCCGGATGACGGCCTGGCCCGGGGTTACACCCGCGAGGTGCTGGGGTGCGACGTGATCTCCACGTTTGGAGGCACCCGGAAATACCTGGTAAAGGAGACGATTGGATTCAAAACCCTGGACTCAGTCGAGTTCGGGGGCGAAGCGCTCCACTCGGATGTCCTGATTGACCTGTCGCATGTGAAGGGGCACGGAGCTTGCGGGTTTGGCGGCGCGCTCAAGAACATCGCCATGGGGGTCGTTAATTCGCCCTCACGGGGCAAACTCCATAATCTGGAGGGGGGGTTGACGTATGATGCCCGGAAGTGCTCGTACTGCCTCAAGTGTTTCAAGGAATGCAAAAACAAGGCCATCCAGCGGGACGATGGGAAGAAGACCGTTTCCTTTTTCTTTCACAACTGCACCTTCTGCCAGCACTGCGTCATGATCTGCCCGGAGAAGGCCATTCACATGGAAAACCGGAAGTTCAAGGATTTTGCGGAGGGAATGGCACAAGTCACGTCCGTCTTCCTGAAGCACTTCAAGCCCGAGCAGCTGCTTTTCATTAATGTTCTCACCCAGATTACCATGTACTGCGACTGCTGGGGCTTGAGCACGCCGGCGCTGGTCCCGGACATCGGGATCCTGGCCTCCGACGACATCGTGGCGGTGGAGACCGCCTCCCTGGATCTTATCCGCACCGAAAACCTGTTGCCGAACGGCTTGCCGAAGGGCCGGAAACTGATGAATATCAAGGGGCATCTGTTTGAGAAGCTTCACGGCAAGGACCCTTATGAGATGATCCGCCGGCTGCAGAAGCACTACGGCGGAAACACCCGGTATGAGCTGAAGGAGTGCCCCTGAGGCGGAACGTTTATGGAGTGGAGCCAACAGTCGGGATCGAACCGACGACCTGCGCATTACGAATG
>CAZMSS010000237.1:0-4748 GCA_964568965.1 uncultured Verrucomicrobiota bacterium
CGTAGATGCCGCCGCCCACGACCACGACGTCGAATTCCCGGTTCGCCAAGAGTGAGAGGTTGCGTTTCATCCGGTTGATAATATTGGTAGGAACTGCTGTCATCAAGCCTTGAGTGAACGGACATGATTCCCTAGTATGGCATCAACCGGCCATTATACAGGGGACCACTCCATGAAGAAGAATACGGCTCTGAAGATCGTCAACCCCATTCTCGGGACTCTCCTGCTGTGTCAGGTCCTGACGGGACTCCTGCATAGCCTGCTACCCCGCGACGTTTTCGAGATCCTGCATCAGGCGAATGGAATAGCCCTGGCCGTAATGGCAACGCTTCACCTGGCCCTGAATTGGAACTGGGTCAAGGCGACCTTTTTTCAGAGGACGCCGGCTGTTGTGAAATGAGGGTCAGATTCACTGGCGTCCTATGGGACGCCAGTGGGGCTGATATTCCGGTTAACCAGGCCGGTTTCTCTCAGGGGTGTACCCTGAAGGTGGTCTCCTGCTTAACCTTGTGGTATGCGTCGAAGGCGGCTTTGAATTTCTTGTAATTTGCCCGGGTTTCGAAGACCTGGCTGTCGTCCCATAAGATGCGCCAGTCGCCGTCGGCTTCGGGCCACAGGAATACCTGGCCCCAGATCAGCCGGTTATTCGCGTCGATGCCCGGATTCTCCGGGGTGCCGTCCCCTGATATTTTCAGCATTTGTTCAGGGGTGAGGATGGTCTTGGTCGCGGCCATGAGATTGTCGCGCAGCCAGTCCGTGCGTGTGGCCATGGCCACATACCCGCCGCTCTTGTTCTCCCGCAGGTAAGCCCAGTTCAGGCACACAAGGGCCGGTGCCACCCCTGCATCCCGGGCAATAGCCTGGATGACCGGATCCATGATATCGGCGCGGTGCTCCTTGAACGTGTCGCGTCCCGGACGTTTGGGCGAGCCCAGGGCCATGTAGCCGGTGCAGACGATTCCCTCGGATTCGAAGTAACGGCGCAGGTCGGTCTGCTGGAGGAGCGGGTGTCCCTCCATCTGGTTAGCCACGGGGCGTTCATCTTTGGCGACATCCCGGAGAAGAAGCTTCATGGTCGCTTCGGTATGGTTGGAGGTGCCGATATCCACGATCTTGCCGGCTTTCTTCAGTTTGACGATTTCGCTCCACGTTTCCAGAAACGCTTCATGAATGTAGGGTACGGCATCGGGGTTGCGATGGTTGCCCGCACAGCCCGGTGTGTGCACATTCGGCCAGGGCCAGTGGTTGAGATACAAGTCGAGCTTCTCGAGACCGAGCGCCTTCAAGGTGGCGTCGAGCGCCGGCGCCACGTCCTTGGGGCTCATGTGACCGTTCCACAGTTTGCCGGTTATGAACAGGTCGTCGGCGGAGGCAACATAACCCTTCTTGATGGCCTCCCTGATCGCCTCACCCACCACGGCCTCATTCTCATAGGCGCGTGCCGTATCAAGGTGGCGCCAGCCCAGCCGGATGGCCTCGACTGTGGCGTCCTTCATGTAGGCCTGCGCCCAGTCGGAATGAAACGTGCCGAACGCGGCAATAGGCATCATCCGCCCACTGGCTAACCGCACTTTGTGGACGGATTCCGGGTCAAGCCCCTTCAGGCTCCTGTCAAAACATACCTGCTCAAACGTCGAACTTTTGACTGTCATAATTTAGCTCCCATGTCATCAATTAACATCGATCATTCCCTTTGGAACCGGTTTGAAGAAGCGGGTTGAAAGGTCAGAGGGTGGCAAAACAGAACCGGAAACGCAAGCGCAAGGACAGCGCACCTGCGGGCCAGGAGGACTAATACAGGCTTAGCGATCCATTCCTTGCCAGGTGGCAATGGGGACATAACCGATTTCAAGGCCTTGGGGCGGGGTCACCCGTAGGGCGGGATCGATCTCGGCCAGTTCGCCGGACTGCGGCGGGGCCAGATAATCGCTCTCAGGCTTCCAGTGAGCGTGAAGCTTCTCCACGCGTTGCTGCAACTCTTCCCGATCGGCGTCCGTTAAATCAGCGTTCAGTATGGCGGGCTGGTCGGCGAATCGGTACCAGTGGTAGATCACCGTGCTGCCGTCGCCAAGATGGGCCCTGTACGGACCCGCCACCGGGCCGGGCTTTTTCCAGCAACTGTTCGGGTCATCGGGGGTGACGTACGGTTCCGCGGGCATTCGCCGTTTGGGGACAAAATCAGCCGTAGCCAATCCTGTTTCTGCAGGCACCTGATCGGCCGGTACCGCTACCCACCGGGGTCCTGCTTCGTCGGTCTTATCCAGCCGGTAGTATTCGGGCAGCGTCATCAACGGGCCATTGGGGGTTTCGGTTGTCTTGACGAGATCCGGAGTCCAGCGATAGCCGTATGTATAAGGGTCGAGGGGACCGCCTTGCGAGATGGATTTCCACGCAAGCGGGATGCGCTGGTCCCGGGGGGTGCCGTCTTCGTAAATCGCCCAGCTCAACCGGTTCTCGCCGATAATCTTGTGCAGCATGATGCCGTCGGGGTTGATTGTGCCGCCGACGGGTTGGGCGCTGCCGTTGAGCCATTGGTCGACGTCGTTCCACAGCGCTTTCCTGTCGTACACCGTGGCCTGATGAAGAACGATCGACGCATCCTGCGGGCCGCGCGGGAATCGGGTGGGCGCGATCCGGGCATAGAGGGTGCCCTTCTGGTCTGTCGCCTGCAGGCAGGGGATATATTGTGTTTCCATTTGAATCGGCCGGTTCGGCATGCTCGGGCGCGCGTCAAGGAACAGTCCTGCCAATTCCGGCTCGGAGGCGGTGATGCTTGAGAAGAAGTAGGGCGTGAAAAAGGCGACAGGCCCCTTGAAGTTGCCGGTGTTCAAGAAAAGGGTCCAGCAGTTGCCGCCGGTGGGGACGTTGTGGCCCGCGGTGGTCGCCTTGGGTTTGAGCAATGGCAGCGGGAGGTAGCCGTAGCCCCAGAGCGCACCACAGGTTCCTTGCTTGAGATTCAGCCCGTCCGGCGGCCACAACACGTGCGGGCTCAGTTGTGCGACACCATACAGGCCCAGCGGGTGATCCCAATCCCGGTTCTTGCCCGCCCCGGGTCCATTGGCCCACTCCGAAAAATCCAGGGCCACGCCGCCCATGATGAACTTTGGCGTTTCGGTGGCAAAACGCGTGTCCCGCCACCACCCCAGCCCGCCCTCAATGTCGCAGTAAATATTGCGGCTCGGCGGTGTGTCGTACTGCGGGTGCATCCATGTGCCGAACAAACCGGTTTGGAATCGATTGCCGGGGTAATGGCCCAGGAGCGGCCAGGCCGCGACGTACATTGAAAAGCCGGCGTTGTAACTCTCCGGAACCTTGTCCGTTTGAACACCGAGGTAGCCGGCGATCTGGCACTCCGTCAAGTCGCCGGGTTTTGCTGATTTTGCTTCGGTCATAAAATTTGGTAATCGCTTTCTGGACGCGTCTGGCACAGAGCCACAGGGGATGGCAGGAGCTACGCATTCATGGGGGAGGAGAGGTAGCAGGACTCGTTCAGAATGTCCAGAATATTGCCCGACATTCCACGCCGGATCAGCCTCCCTATCCCCCTTTGCGACCTTCGCGACTTGAGCTGTGCGGCACCGACTTGAGACGAGACCGTGATGTCGGACGAACGGTAGTGTAAAATCAAAATTTGCGTTTTCCCCTAGCCGCCATCCGGTCGAGCCGTGCCAGTTCGCGGTCGATGTCGTCAAGACTCCACTGGAGGCTGTCCACCATGCCCTGCAGGTCGGACCTGACGTCCTGAACGTAACGTGGGTTTCGTATCCGGGTCTCATAGTCCCAGGCGACATCCCGTCGCCTGTTTCGCATCTCGTTCTTGGTGGCTTGGGCAGCGGACTTGAGTTGTCGCGTCAGGCGTTGGATCAACGAGACGGGAGTGTGCTCGCCCAGGCCGGCCTCACCGGCGTCACAGCGGGCCAGGACGCTGTGAAGGGCATTCAGGTCGTGGCGGCGGTAGGCATCCTGGGCTTCGTGCCAGAGCGCCTTGCGGGCATCGGTCATCTCACCGTGGCGGTCGGGGTGAAGCTGGCGCACAATAGTCCGGTATAGGTCCTTGACCGTCTTCTGGTCCGGATGCGGGCGATCCCCATTCGGCTCCGGTTTATTCCCGGTCAGGTGTTCAAAGAAATCGTCTGTATCGCCCCATTCGTCGGCTGGCCAGTCATCGAACTCGTCGTCGAAGAGATCATCCAGAGCCGGATGCCCCCCTTTGCGGTGGGCCTCTTTTCGGTTGAGTTCAGCCTCTTCGTACTGCCGATCTTCCGCCTGCGCCTCATCCGGGTGGGCGCGTCGCCACAAGACCTTCTGGTAGGCGGCGACTTCGGATAGGCCGTACCGGTCCGCCATAGCCTGAATCTCGTAAACCAGGGTGCGCTTTTCTTCCATGGCATGCTGCAGTTCACGCTGACGGGTAAGCAGGTTTCCGAAGGTGCGGTGTACCCAACTGCGGAAACCGGGGACATCCCGCTCATGGTAACGCTTGAGCTGTTCCTTGAGCTGGGCCAGTGACTTCTCTGCCTTCCGATGTGCCTGCAGGGCCTTTTTCCGGAGCGTGCGGGTGTCGAGTCGAATCAGGTCCTTGCAGTGACTCGGAACCGGCTTCAGGGGCTTTGGTTGGGAGCTGCGTCCGGCCTGTAATGAATGGAGAGATTTCATGCGAATCGGGCAGAATGTGCCAAAGAGGGGTCAGGCAAACAAGCCTGTAACCGAATTTATTCCATCTTGTCTTGCGTCTTGCGCTGGACCAG
>CAZMSS010000238.1:0-4724 GCA_964568965.1 uncultured Verrucomicrobiota bacterium
GTTGCCCGTGAGCGTTCCCGCGGAATTCGGACCATGCCCGATGAAGCCCGCGCCGCCGTTGCCGGAGAACATATTGTCGAGGACGACCCCGTCCCAGCCCCGGACGCTCAGGGCGTGACCCCGGTTGTAGATCACCTCGCAGTGGCGCACGCTGTAGCACCATGCGGGATCCAGGCGGATGCCGTCGCCCGAGAATCCGGTGATATGACAGCGATCGATGTGCGGGCTGTCTTCTTCCTTCTTGTCCTCCAACGGTCCCATGTAGATGCCGTGCGTGCCCAGGTCGGGGCCGGTGCGGGGCACAGCGACCCCCGCTTTCAATTCGATGTCGCCTTTGACGCCCCGCAGCGACAGCCCGTCGAGCGCGGCGCCCGGGGCGCCCGTGATATCGATCAGGCAGGTCGCCGCGGGATCGTTCAACTGCAGGATGGAGCCGCCCTGGGAGCGGAAGGCCCAGGTGGCGTTGCCGACGAGTCCCACGTGAGGGGGGATGCGGATACGGCCGCAGAGATGAACGCCGGAGGGGACGCGGACAACGCCCCGGATTGCCGACGCCGCGTCCAGGGCGGCCTGGATGGCGGCCGTGTCGTCCGTCTGTCCATCTCCCTTGGCGCCGAATGTCGTGATGTCGAAGTCGGTCATGGCCGTTGTATTCATCGATGGCTGACTCCAGCGGAATGGGTATCCCGGCTGCTCAGCCGGGATCTTTGTGACGCGAACACACCACCCTCCGCGTGCTTTTCCCGGCCACGAATGGGGGACGCACCACCAGCGGCTTGTATCGCCGGCGATGCGACGCGAGGTTCCGCAGAACCATCTGAGCCATGGCCTCGCCATCCCGGACGGGATGCATTTCAATGCGGGTCAGCGGCACGCTGGCGACGGGCATGTGCCCGACGTTGACCAACGTGGCCAACTGGATGTCGCGCGGAATCCGCAAACCCGCTTCGAGGATGGCGGTCATCGCGCCCCGGGCCGCATAGTCATCCATGGCAAGAATCATGGACAGCCCCCGTTCCGGGTGGCGCCGTTTCAACAGCCTCGCCAGCGTTGAATGGCCCTCGCGCTCGACTCCGATTTCGTCCGAGCCGTCCCGGGACGGTCTTCCGATCTCCCGGCGTTTTACCTGGAGGCCGACTGACTGCGCGGCCTCGCAAAAATCGTGTGAGTGGTCCTTCAACCCTGAAAGGACGATAACCTCGTTCAAGCCACAGCGGGCGCAGTGCCGCGCGAGTTGGCGGCAGGCAGGCGCGATGTCCATCCGTAGCGTCTCAAGGGCGTCCGGCGATGACCGATGGCCCCACGTCTGGACGAAGCGGATGCCGCACCCGGCCAGGAGGCTCAGAAGGGCATGCTCCCGCCCCAGCCATTCGCCTTCCAGAACGGCGAGGGTCACCGACTGGGTGTCCAGCACATGTCGCACTGCCGGGAACCCCAGGCTGGACTCCTTGCCGCTGACGTGGGCGGTCGTGACCAGGACGTCATGTTCCCGCATGATCTCAAGGAAGGCGTGGTTGCGGGTCGCATAGTAGTAGGCGAACGGTGAACCCGGGGTGACAAACAGTACGTGCGCCCGGAAGTGGGGCTCCTGCGACAGCCGTACCCGGATGCCGGTCTTGCGCTGCACTTCCAGCATACCATCGGCCGCCAGGCGGGCGACGGCGCGTCGCATCGTAATTGGGCTCACGCCCAGTTCGCCCGCCATGGCGTTCAGGGTGGGCAAGCGCTCCCCGGGCGTCAGATGCCCGGTCTGCACCGCCGCCCGAAAGCCCCGCACCACCTGCTCGGTAAGCGAGCCGGGTGCATCGCGGCGGACTTGAAAGGAGAGCGCGTTCATAAGCGGTGGATAGACGAATACGATGCCCTCATTGGATCATCGTGCACGGCGCGGTGTCAATTGGAATGTGATCATTGTGATTAAAAAAGATGAATATCAAATTTGACACCGCGTGTCGGGCCGAGGTATTCTATTGGTCAATGCTATCGCAGAATTGTGTCTCTGGATAGCACAAGGGAGGTCCCGCATGTCCATACAACGGTTCGCCCGCAGGTCGGTGTACACGGTCGCCATGGTCGCGCTCTTTGCCCTGCTTGAGGTCCCCGTGCTGCGGGCGGAGAATAACGTGTCCTATGTGGTCAATGGCGTGGGAACCAACATGTCTTCCGGCACGTTCCTGAACTACACGGCGGGGGCAAGAAGCAATTCTCTGCAGATCATCAACGGTGGGTCCGTCACGAACACGGGCGCCAGTTATATCGGCGCCGGTAACAACGGGGGCTATAATTCCGTCCTGGTCCGTGACGGCAGCTCGATCTTCACCAACGGAACCGGTTTGTACATCGGCTATGCCAACGCCAACGAAACCAATACGGGCAACAGTCTGACCGTCACCAACGGCGGTGTGGTGTTCTCCACCCTCGCTTCAATGGGCAACCTCTGCTACAGCAATCGAGCAATCGTGGCGGGCAGCGGCTCGAAATGGCTGCTCGGAGCGGATATGACGATTGGCGCCAATGGCGGAGCAGACAATCAACTGACCGTTGCCAACGGCGGCCTTGTGGTCAATGCAACCGGCGCGATCGGAGCCGGAACCGGCGGGAACAGCTTCAGCAACCGGGTCGTGGTAACCGACGATGGCTCGGTCTGGACCAACAGTTCGATCTGCTACATCGGTGCTTCGCCCTCAGGAGGCAATGGGGGCTCGGATAATCAGTTACTGGTCACCAATGGCGGCGTGGTCTATGCCAGCCGCGTCCAGGTGGGTTACATGTCCACCGTCGTCGCCACCACCAACAACAACAACAACCTGACGGTGACAGGACCCGGATCGAAATTGGTCAACGCCGGCAATATGTACATAGGACAAAACACAAATTCCGGAAATCAGCTCCTGATTGCCAACAGCGGCGCTGTTTACGCTGCTGTCGCTTACCTCTACGGCAGCAGCAGGGCCACGGTCTCCGATGGCGGCTCCATCTGGTCCAATTCCAGTACGCTCATCTTCGATTCAAAACCAGGGGCGAGCCAGGTGATCGTTACGAATGGCGGCACGCTCTGCAGCGCGGGCGGGACCTTTGGCCAAACCGCTGCCCTTACGGCCACCGGCAACCAGGTCGTCGTGACCGGCACTGGCTCCGTATGGATTTCCAAAGGCGGCCTCAGCGTCGGCAACAACAACTTTGCCAATGGCAACCAGTTGGTGGTCGACAGTGGCGGGGCAGCCTATTTCCTCGGCGCGATCAATATCGGCCCGGGCACCGGCAGCAGCAACAACCTGGTTCTGGTCACCGGCGTCGGCTCCGTCGTGTCGAACAACGCGGCCATCACCGTCGGATACCAGGGCGTGAACAACCAGCTGATCATCACCAACGGCGCGACGCTGACCAGCCTGAGCGGCAGCATCGGATATAATGGGAATGCCAGTTACAACACCGCGGTCGTCGCGGGGGGCGCCGCCACTTCCGTCTGGAACGTCGGCGGCGCGCTCGCTGTCGGCTTTGGCAACGACACTCCCAGCACCGGCAACGTCCTGCGTGTGGAGGCGGGGGGGATCGTAACGAATGTCACGACAGTGGATGTCGGCAGAGGTAGAGTTTCCACCGACAACAGTCTGGTCATCGCCAACGGCGGCATGATGCGTTCCTCGGGGCTTGTCAACATCGGCAACAACACGGCGGGGGCCGGCCGCAACACCATTGTGGTCACCGGCGCCGGCTCAACCTGGACCAACACGACGGGTGGCGTTACCTTCCCGTCCGCAGGTGTCGCCGGCATCGGCAACAACCTCACGATCGCCAATGGCGGTCGCTTCGTCGACACCGGCAACATCCTGGTCAACAGCTTCGGCAGCACCTTGGCCGTGACCAATGGCGGAACGCTCATCGTGGCGGGGGCTTATGACATGTCGCTTGCCAATACCGCCGGCGGCGACAATACGGTGCGGGTGACCGGCAACGGGTCGCGCATGACCGGACTCCAGAACATGACGGTGGGAGGAACCGGTAACGGCGGCAACAAGGTCATCGTCTCCGATGGCGGCGTGATGAATAACTCAAGTTCCGGCAACAACTACATCGGGTATGGGCCGGGGAGCAACAACCAGTTGATCGTTACGGGGACGGGCTCCGTCTTTTCCTCAGTGAGCGACATTACTCTGGGCTACAATACCAATACCTCCATCGGCAACAGCGTTTTGGTTACCAATGGCGGGCAGGTCATCCTCGGCACTCCCGCCACGTCAAAGGGCGTAGCGGCAGGCCGGGTTGGTTCATCCAATAACACGGTTCTGGTCGGCAGTGGCGGGCTGCTCGAATGCTACAGCCTGAGCGCAAACGGAGGCGGCGGGAGCGGCAACTCAATCAGCAACATCGGCGGCGTAATCCAGTTCTATGGCGTCACGCCGACGATCTCGCCGGGCGTGTTCGGCGCCAGCAACGGCGTTGTCTCGTTCCGTGGCGTCACCACCGCCGATGTGTTCTGCAATCAGAGCACCAAGCCGCTTAATTCCACAAACAAGATGGTCTGGTCGGGTGCGAACGGCTTCCGGCTGAACACGGCAACCAACTCGGCCGGCCAGAACTACACGTTCACCGATACCATGGGCCCGACCAACTTCGCACGCCTCGAACTCTTCAATGGGTCGAGGTACAACGGCAACGTGACGATCGGCAGCGGCGGGACGTTGGGGACGTCGTCGGGGACCAACGGCAGTTTGAGGATCAGC
>CAZMSS010000239.1:0-4696 GCA_964568965.1 uncultured Verrucomicrobiota bacterium
CCTGCGAGCTCCGGGCGATTGCCGCAGAAGCCAGCGACAATGTCGTGACGTCTGATGTGGTGACGGTGACCGTGGATGGCTCGTCAGGGAAGATTCCCGGCAGTACTTCGGAAGGGGAAACCGGCGGCAAGCATACCAAGCAGGAGACCTTTAGGACGGATGAGACAGCATTGGTCAATGTCTACGACGGGACTTCGGTAACGGTGCCGCTGGGCGCCGTGCAATCCAATATCACCGTGGAGGTCGAGCTGACCGGCGTGAACACCAACCCGGTCATTGGTTCCGCTTACGGTCAGGCCAATATCCATGCCAACCGGAAGGTGACGCTGGATGGCAATCCTGAGCTGAACAAGCCGATTACGATTATCCTGCCCTATTCGGATACCAACAACGATGGACTGGTGGATGGAACCACCCTTCCGGAAAGCACGCTGACGGCGCATTGGTTTGATACCAGCGATGGGAAGTGGAAGAAAGCGTTGTCATGCGAGGTGGATACATCGGCCAATTTTGTTCGCCTCACAACCTATCACCTCACGGAATTCGGACTGTTTGCAAATCAGAACCTGCTGAGTCCGGCGGGCGGGGGGATGCTCCTGTCCAGTACTTATGAGGGAACAAACGAGACCTCGGTCGCTTCCTTGACGGACGGCAACACGGTCAGTTACTGGAAGAGCGCGGAAGCTCCCCTGGCACCTCAGGTGTTTATATACGGGTTCACCAACTATCAGGGGGCGATTTGCTCCGAGGCGGTGCTCTATAACTATGGGCAGGCTGGACAGGGGCTCACCAACTACAGCCAGAATTACGAAATCCTGGTCTCCATGGATGGAAGCAATTTCACATCGCTTACAAACGGTGTTTTGCCGATGAGCGAGGTTCCCCTTGTGGTTAACATGGGTGGCGTCATCTGCCGCCAGATTAAACTGGTGTTGTCTAGCGGGTGCAGTTCGAATGCCTGGGAATTGGCTGAATTCGAGGTGCATGGCTCGCTGACGCCTGATCCGGACGGGGATGGCATGAATGACGCATGGGAAATGCAGTATCTCGGAACGCTGGATCAGGGTGGGCCGAGCGATCCCGACACGGATGGGTTGAACAACCTCAACGAGTTCATTCAAGCCGCCAACCCGACCAACAGCGACACTGATGCCGACGGGATGCTTGACGGCTGGGAAGTCCAGTACGGGCTCCAGGTGACCAACAATGATGGCCTGGCAGATGCGGATGGGGATGGACTGTCCAATGTGGCTGAATTCATTGCCGGCACCAACCCGACCAATCCACTCTCCACATTCCGGCTTGCCGAGCCGCTGAAATTCGGCACCTGGCAGGAGAGCATAACCTATGACGAAACCTACGGGTGGACGACAGGTGCCAATCTGCGGGTGGAAGGGTTTGTCTTTTCCTGGTCCACAATCTCCGGCCGTTTTTACTACATAAACAGTACCACCAACCTCCTGGGAGCATGGGATCATGTTTCGCCACAATTGTCAGGGACCGGCGGCGATATAATTTTCACCAACTGGTCAACGAATGCCCTGCAGCGCTTTTACCAGCTGGAAGTGGACATGCCCTGAGGCCAGGGCTATATGAGGGTGGAAAAATGGGAGGACCTGGAGGCTTGCCATTTTCTGCCTTTCCCCCTCCGTGACTCCATGGTACATCTTCAATACCAAGGAGCTGAATCTATGCCGTACCCACAACTCGATCGGGGCAAGCTGGTCGTCAAAGCGCTGACACAGCGGCCAAACAAGCTGGCCATTGAGAAGGATCATGTGAAGCCCGGAGATGTTCCTCGGGCACTTGGTGTTGCGGAGACGAAGGCGATGTCCGAAATTGCGGGACGAATTCAGGCGGCCCGAAGCGTGGCTCGGCCGGTTGTCATGGCCTTCGGCGCCCACACGATCAAAAATGGGCTGGCTCCAGTCCTGATTCACCTGATGGAGCAGGGGTGGCTCACGCACCTGGCGACCAACGGGGCTGGCATCATTCACGACTGGGAATTCGCCTATCAGGGACAGAGCAGTGAGGATGTGAAGGAGAATGTCTCCCGTGGTGAATTCGGCATCTGGCAGGAAACCGGATTCTATATCAATCTGGCCCTGGTGGTGGGGGCGTATGAGGGGCTTGGATATGGGGAGTCGGTCGGGAAAATGATCGAGCGGGAAGGACTGGACATCCCTGCCCCGGATGATCTGATGTCTGAGATTTCAGATTTCAAATCCGGCGCGCCAGCAGATCGGGTTGCCGCGGCAGCGGACCTGTTGGGCGTGGTCCGGAGCTTTGACCTCAAGCCCGGCTGGATGGCGGTGCCGCATCCGTTCAAGGCCTATAGTGCCCAGGCCGCCGCCTACAGGCTCGGGATCGCCTTTACCGGCCACCCCATGATCGGGCATGACATCATCTATAATCACCCGATGAACCACGGAGCGGCGATCGGACGTACTGCGCTCCGCGATTTTCTTTCCTTTTCCGATTCCATCAGCCGTATTCAGGATGGAGTCTATCTGTCAGTGGGATCAGCCGTGATGTCCCCTATGATCTTCGAGAAAGCGCTCTCCATGTCGCAAAACCTCGCCCTGCAGGCAGGCAGGCGGATGGACCGGCATTTCATTGCCGTCGTGGATTTGGCGGAGTCCACATGGGACTGGCAAAAAAAGGGGGAACCGCCCAAGGACAACCCCGCATACTATCTCCGGTATTGCAAGACCTTCAGCCGCATGGGCGGCGAAATGCGTTATCTCTGTGCTGATAACCGCGATTTTCTTCTCACCCTGACCCAAATTCTGGGAAGGGCCTGATTAGCAGAACACATCCCGTTTGCCGGCTTTAACTTGATCCACCAGATTCATCGAAATGGACTGTTGCAGGGGATTCATGGCGGCCAGCGTATCAGCGATCAGTTTCTCTCCTGATAGCCTTGTGGCGGGACTTCCGTAGTCGAGCAGGTATTCCTGGAATGTTGAAAGGGCATTGGGATCGCAGTGGTATTTGATCTCGCCGGGCTTGGCCAGGTCCATGAAGTCCGCGCCGGTCCGCCCCAGCCGGTAGCAACCGGTGCAGAAGGAGGGGATGTACCCGAGTTCCGCCACATCCCTCACCACTTCATCAAGGCAGCGGTGATCGCCAAGCGAAAACTGGCTGCGATCCTCCTGTTCCCCGTCGCCGTACCCGCCGGGATTGGTGCGGCTGCCCGCCGATATCTGGGAGACCCCCAAGGCAAACGTCTCGCGCCTTAAGTTCGCGTTTTCGCGGGTCGACATGATAATCCCGGTGTACGGGACCGCCAGCCTCAAGATCGCCACAATTTTCCGGAAATCCACATCTGACACCGGTTTCGGAGGATGGCTCGCCGTGTCCGATCCTGTGGCCGGCTCAAGACGCGGGACACTGACCGTGTGCGGACCCACTCCGAACTGCTTTTCCAAGTGCCGGATGTGTTGCATCAACGCCAGTATCTCAAAACGCCAGTCGCAAAGGCCAAACAGCACCCCGATTCCGATGTCATCAATCCCAGCCGACATGGCGCGGTCCGGTGCGCTCACCCGCCAGTCGTAGTCGGCCTTTTTACCCGCCAGATGGACGGCCTTGTAGGTGGCGCGGTGGTAGGTCTCCTGGAATAGCTGGTAGGTTCCGATATTAGTGGCCTTTAGTTGCTTGAACTCGTCATTTGTCAGCGGGGCGACATTCACGTTCACCCGGCGGATCTCCCCCGCACCTTCGCCGCGCACGCCATAGACCGTCTCAATGGATTTCAGGACATAGGAGAACCCTTCTTTAGGATAGGACTCCCCTGCGACCAGCAAGACCCGCTTGTGGCCCTGCTGGATGAGAATCCGCGTTTCCTCGGCAATTTCCGCCTGCGTCAGGACGCGTCTTTTGATTGCAGTGTTCCTAGCCCGAAATGCGCAGTAAAGGCATTCGTTGGCGCAGAGGTTCGAGATGTACAGCGGGGCGAAAATGACCAGCCGCTTCCCGTAAATCTCGTCCTTGACCCTCCGCGCAGCCGCAAACAGTTCCCCCAGCAGTTCCGGATCGCTGATGGACGACAACACCGCCACATCCTCCAGGTCCAGCCCTTTCATCAGGAGCCCCTTTTCAAGGATCGCGCGAATCCGGCCCGCATCCAAACGGTGAACAGACTCCAGGATCGCTTGAATGGCGGTCTCGTCAATCGGTGAAATCATTGTTGTGCTTGTCATGAAAGTTCCCCATATCAATTATTAATGATACTTTTTCAGGAGCAATAAAGGCAAGGGGAGAATATGAACAGTAGCGGACCAAGGGGAACATCGAACAGTCAACATTCAACAGTGAATATTGATCTTGGCTTCGCTCCCTTCCTTCGAAGTTGGATGTTCACTGTTGACTGTTCGATGTTCGATTCTCTTCCCTCTCGACAAGTATTGAAACCCTATCGGATTGATGCTAAGTGGACGTTCAAATGAGGAGGATCCTATGATCTTGGATATTTTGGAGAATTCATCACGCTATGCATCGCTCCACCCCGCCTTTGCCGCGGCGTTCAAATGGCTGCGGGAACAGTCCTGCGCCACACTTCCCATCGGACGGACAGATATTGACGGAGACCGGCTGTATGCCAGTGTGCAGCGTGAAGCCGGGCGGGGGCAGGGTGTGGCCAAGTTCGAAACCCACCGCCGTTACATTGATATTCAGTATCTAGCGGAGGGAT
>CAZMSS010000240.1:0-4694 GCA_964568965.1 uncultured Verrucomicrobiota bacterium
GCCGGGCAGTTCCGGACGTACGCCCTGGCCGCCGGCAGCGGGCCTGTTGTGGCGCTGGTGACGGACGCGGCCGGCGACTGCTGGGCGGCGACGTCGAAGGGTCTGCTGCTGCGGGTACATCAAAAGGTTCTGCAGGACCAGACCGCGGCCACCTTTGCGCAGCCGTACGCGATCCGCTCCCTGTGCGCCACGCCGGATGGCAGCGTGTGGATCGGCTATGGCGGCCAGGGGCTGGGCCGGCTGAAGGAGGGACGTTTCAGCCGATTCCGGACCGATCAGGGGCTGCACGACGACTACCTTTCGCAAATCATTCCGGACGGCCGCGGCCGGCTGTGGTTCGCGGGCAACCAGGGCATTTTCAGTGTGCGCGAGAAGGAGCTGGATGACCTGGCGGCGGGCCGCGCCGCGCGGGTGCACCCTGTGGCTTACGGGCAGCAGGACGGGCTGCAGCGCCTGCAGGCCAGCCATGGCTTCTGGCCGGGCGCGCTGTGTGCCACGGGCGGAGAGTTGTGGTTTGCGATGGAGTCGGGCATGGCCGTTATCCATGCGGGCGGCTTCAAGGATAACCCTGAGCCGCCGCCGGTCGTCATCGAGCGGATGATGGTCAACGGCAAAACGGTGGCGGCTTACGGGGCGCGCGGGCTCGCGACCGCGCCGGGCGCGGCTGTGCCCGTCGAGTTGCGCCAGAGCGGCGCGCGCGTGAACCTGCCGCCCGGCCAGCGGCAGGTGGAGTTTGTCTTCACGGCGCCGAGTCTTAAGATGCCCGAGAGCCTCGGCTTCAGGTACCGGCTGCACGGCCTCGACAAGGAGTGGGTCGAGGCCGGCACGCGGCGGTCGGTCTCCTATCCGCACCTCCCGCCCGGCGAGTACCGGTTTCAGGTGACCGCGTGCAACAGCGACGGCGTCTGGAACGAGACGGGCGCGGCGCTGGAGCTGACAATCGAGCCGTTCTGGTGGGAGCGGGTCTGGGTTTGGGTGGCCACCGCGGTGGCGGTCGCCGGGCTGCTGGCGGGCTCCGTCTTTCTGTGGCTGCGGCACCGGCACCGGCTCCAGATCGAGCGCCTGCAAATGCAGCAGGCCATGGAAAACGAGCGGGGCCGAATCGCCCGCGACCTGCACGACGAGGTCGGCTCCAGCCTCACCAAGATCAGCCGGCTCGCCGCCAAGCTGGACGACCCGGACATTGCCGCGACGGCGCGCAAGGTCGTGCAATCCATGGACGAGATCGTCTGGACCGTCAACCCGCGCAACGACACGCTCGACAGTCTCGCCGTCTACCTGGTCCATTACACCGAGGACTTCCTCCACCCCACGGGAATCGCCTGCGAGTTTGACGTGGCGATGAAATGGGCGGACACGATGCTGTCGGCCGAGGTGCGGCACAACCTGTTCCTGGCGGTGAAAGAGGCGGTCAACAATGCGGTCAAGCACGCCGCGCCCCGGCGGGTGCGGCTGGGGCTGTCCGTGGAGGGGGAGGTGCTGACGCTGACCGTGCAGGATGACGGTTGCGGGTTCAGCCCCGGGGCGCCTGCGGCTGGCGGCGACGGCCTCGCCAACATCCGCCAGCGGCTCGCCGCCATCGGCGGCAGCGTCGGGATCGTGAGCGCGCCCGGCCAGGGCACCACCGTCACCCTGCACGTGGAGTTGAAGCGAAAGGCTCAGGCGTGAAAGACACCGACAGCATACGCGTCGCCCTGGTCGAGGATGACGAGTGGGTCCGCGAGAACCTCGCGCGCGAGATCGGCAAGGCAGCAGGGTTCGCGTGCGTCGGCCGCTATCCCACGGCGGAGGCCGGCCTTGCCGCCATCCCGGCCCTGTCGCCCGACGTGGTGGTGCTGGACATCAACCTGCCCGGCATCGACGGCATCGAGTGTCTCCGGCAGCTGCGGGCGCTCTGTCCGGACAGCCGCTTCCTCATGCTCACGGTCTACGAGGAGAGCGAGAAGATTTTCGAGGCCCTGCGGGCCGGTGCCAACGGCTACCTGCTCAAGCGCTCCAGCCTGGCGGAGGTGCTCGACGCGATCCGGCAGGGCAACGAGGGCGGGGCGCCGATGAGCAGCGCGATCGCGCTGCGGGTGGTGCAGTACTTCAACCGGCTGGGCGAAGGCGTGCCGGTTCCGGAGCAGCTCTCGCGGCGCGAGGGCGAGGTGCTGGAGCTGCTGGCGCGCGGCGCCGCGAACAAGGAGATCGCCGACCGGCTCGCCCTGAGCGTCGAGACCGTCCGCATGAACGTGAAGCACATCTACGCCAAGCTCCACGTCCACTCCCGCAGCGAGGCCGTGTCCAAGTATCTGCGCCGAAGAGACTTCCGCTAGTGTCGTGTCTCTCAATTGACTGTACATAAAACAGATCACCACCCTCATGCTTCCTCAATGTCTGGGGAATACCGTTTTGCGATTTTTCCTGGCTGGCCCTATTAATAATAACATTGTACCATCCATAATGTATGCTATATTGTAAGCATGACATTTGAGAGTGCAGAAGAAATTGAGGGCGCCCTGCAGCGACTCGGGAAGAGGTTGCTATACGAGTATGCAGAACCGATATCCTTGGTTGTCTGCGGCGGTAGCGCACTGAATGTGCTCAATATCGCCCGACGCACCACGCGTGATGTCGATGTTTTGGCCATTGTGGAGCAGACGGAGAAGGGTGTCCAACTGCTATATGACCGACCTTTGCCGGAGGATTTTTGTGGATTCGTCGCGGAGGTCGGCCGTGATCTTGGATTACTTGAGGACTGGCTCAACATGGGGCCACAGGATGTGCTTCAGGTGTACGGAGCGCCGGAGGGCATGACGAACCGGTGGGAACGACGGGAGTAAGGGTCCCTCTTTGACCGTATTCTTTGTCAGCAGATTGGACCAAATTCACTTTAAGCTCCTGGCCGCTGCGGACCCGAAGGCGGAGCGGCGTCATTTGGAAGACTTGGTGCAACGGATCCGTCCGACGGTCGGGGAGGTCCGCTGTGCGGTGGGCTGGTTGCTCGGGCGAGAGACATCCTCGTGGTTCCGTGGCAACGTGAGGCGGGCAGTGGAGGCATTGGGATATGACGACATCAATCGAAACATTCCGGAATGAGTTCACGGAGGGAGTGCTGGACTTTGTCTGGCGCCAGTGGTCTCGTTTGGGCGTTGCGGGTTCAGGAAGGCAAAAGGGCCCGTGGGTTGTTGATCCAGAGCCCCTGTTGGCGTTCACTACCGGTGTGGCGCGTCATGATTCCCGGATGTTCGATGAGGTACTCGACTGGCTTGAAACTAATGGGCAATGGATCAACACCCAGCGACTATCCACGGTCATGCGACAGGATGACGTCGGAGACAGGGCCGTAGCCGGGGCCATCGCTTCCTGGATGACCGAACGGGACAAGTCGATGAAGTGGCGTGGCCTGGCAGAACGGATGGTATCCGCAGCCAGGATTCCGGAAGAACCGCTATTCCGCACGGCGATGGGGACGTCGATCAGCGCGTTCTCGAATGCGGATGCACACTTCCGGCGTTACGGGCTGGCCCGGGAAATGGTGAAAACACGCCATATGACCCAGTCCGTGAACATGAATGAGCCGGCGAACATCATGTTCAAGAGCCGGGCTGTTTTTGGAATTGGAATACGTGCGGACGTGATGGCTTACATGATGGTGACCGAAGGTGCTCATCCGCGCGATGTGGCCCGGACGCTGGGCTACAATCACATGAGGGTGCAGGACGTGCTGGTTGGTTTGGCCAATGCCGGCGTCGCCTTGGTTCGCCCCGTGGGACGCTCAAAGCAGTATTGGATTGACCGCGATAAATGGTATGGCGTGGTGATGGGGGAGCAGGCGCCCGCACCGCGATGGGTGAACTGGCGGGCCCTGACGCGCGGCCTGAACACAATCTGGCGGGGGGCCTGGGTGCTTGATGAGGCCCGGGCCGATGAGTATATCTTCTCATCCAAGATGCGATCCGTCATGCAGGCAGCCCGCAACGATCTGCTGGGAAGCGGCATGGGTTTCGCCATCGAGGATGACAAAGGCTATAAGGCTGAGGCGTATCTGCCCGTGTTCATCCGGGATACGGGTGCCATCCTGAAAATTCTGGCAGCGGGGTGAAGCCTGTCTTTGATGTTCAAGCAGTTTGAGGCCGGTGTCATCGAGGGGATCACCCCCTGGTAGGGGGACTCGTACGGTCACAAGCTCCTATCTTGATCCCCTCCAGGGAGGGGCCAGGGGTGGGTTTCCGGACGCTCCCCTGACATCATGAACAACCTGTACAGTACGGGTTGTTCAGTGCCTGCCGATTCCTAATCCGAATTGGATCGATGGAGCGGAATGCGTAAGCATTCCGGCAGGGGATTCCGGAATCGTTACCGATTCCGCTCCGAATACGGCGAGCACGCCGCATGGCGCCTTCGCGATCTCAGCGTGCTTCAAACTCAACCGGAATGCTTACGCATTCCGCTCCAAAATGCGGAAATGCCCGAAATCGGCTCCGTTATCTCCTAATTCGGAGCGGAATCGGTAACGATTCCGGCACTATCAACCGGAATGCTCACGCATTCCGCTCCAATGGGGAGATTCGGAGGGAAATTCGGAGCGGAATCGGTAACGATTCCGGCTTCTTCCCCTCTGCCCGACACGTCAGCGAAACAGGGATACGTCCGTTGCAACTGCGTGTAGTAGCCCGTACCCTGGCGGTGTCGCAACCCGCGGCCTGCCCCTC
>CAZMSS010000241.1:0-4680 GCA_964568965.1 uncultured Verrucomicrobiota bacterium
GCCCTGCTCGCCGCGCGAGGAGGGAAGGAAGCCGTGGAGATTACCGATCTCGAGGAGGCGCGCGACAAGGTCCGCTGGGGCCGTGAGCGCCGCAGCCGCGTGCTGGATGACAAGGAGAAGAAGATCACCGCCTATCACGAGACCGGTCACGCGCTGGTCACGCTGCTGGTCGAGGAGAGCGAACCGCTCCACAAGATCACGATCATTCCCCGCGGCACCGCCTACCTCGGCGCCACCATGCAGCTCCCGGAGAAAGACCGGTACATGGAGGGCAAGCGCAAGCTCAAGGGTATCCTCGCGACCATGATGGGCGGGCGCGTCGCGGAGGAACTCGTGTTCGGCGACATCACGTCGGGCGCCCGCAGCGACTTGAAGCAGGCCACGCGTCTGGCGAGGCTGATGGTGTGCGACTGGGGCATGAGTGATAACCTCGGCCCCCAGACCTTCGGCAACCACGAGGAGCTGATGTTCCTCGGCCGCGAGATTTCCCGCTCGCAGGATTACAGCGAGGATACGGCCCGGAAAATAGACGCCGATATCAGTCAACTGCTTCGCGAAAGCCACGCCCGGGCCCGCGAGATCCTCGAGAAAAACCGCGACAAGCTGGAACTGATCACCAAGGCGCTCCTCGAGCGTGAAACGCTCGATGCCCGCGACGTTGAGGAATTGATGACGCAGGGGAGGATCCTCTCCGAAGGCGAACGCCTGCCGCCCGTGGAGGAGTCCCAAGCGGTCGCGGCGGCACCAGCGGCACCAGCGGCACCGGTCGTGCCGCCTCCGACGGAGGCCTGATGGGCGGAGCCGGGACCCTTGTGTGGAGATGCCGCGACCGGACGATTCGGATCGGTGCGCGGCCGCTGGTCATGGGGATTCTCAACGTAACCCCGGACTCATTTTCAGACGGGGGCCGGTTCCAGTCCTGTGATGACGCGGTCCGGCACGGGTTGGCAATGGCCGCGGAGGGCGCCGATATCGTGGATGTCGGTGGGGAATCCACGCGGCCGGGATCGCGGCCGGTGTCCGCCGCTGACGAATGTGCGAGGGTGGTCCCGGTGATCCGGGCATTGGCCAGGGCGTTTGCGGGACGGCCCGATGCGCCGGTGCTTTCGGTGGACACCCGGCAGGCGGCGGTGGCCGAGCAGGCGATGGAAGCCGGTGCGGCAATCATCAATGATGTCACCGCGCTGAGCGACCCGGTGATGCCTGACGTGGCCCGCCGCCATGGGGCGGGGGTGGTGTTGATGCATATGCGCGGCGAGCCCGCGACGATGCAGCAGTCGCCCCACTACGAGGATGTGGTGGCCGAGGTCGCGGATTGGCTTGAAAAGAGGCGCTCAACGCTGGTGAAGGCCGGTGTGGCGGACGAAACGATGGCGCTCGACCCGGGCATTGGGTTTGGTAAAACGGTGGAGCACAATGTGAGGCTTCTGGCCGGATTGCCCCGGCTGGTGGCCTGCGGCCGGCCGGTGGTGGTCGGCCTGTCGCGGAAAAAATTTATCGGGGTGCTCACCGGACGCGAGGTTCACGATCGCCTGGCGGGCAGCCTGGCGGGGGCGGTCTGGGCCGCCTCTCGCGGTGCCCATGTCTGGCGCGTGCATGAGGTGAAGGAGTCGGCGGATGCCGCCCGGATGGTGGCGGCCTTCAGGAAGGAGACGGCGGAGTGGATTGGATAAACCAGATTGTCTGGCCTGGATTCGGCGGTACCGTCGAAATCCTCGTGCTGGCCTGCGGGTTTTATTTTCTCCTCCTGTTTTTCAGGGAGACCCGCAGCATCAAGGTTTTCCTCGGCCTCCTCGTGGTGCTGCTGATCCTCATCGTGGTGACTCGCATTTTCCACATCTATGCCCTGAACTGGCTGTTGCGGCGCCTGTCCGTGTATCTCGCCATGGCGCTGCTGATCATCTTCCAGCCGGAAATCAGGCGCGCGCTGGCCGAGATCGGGCGGCAGCCGTTCCTCGCGGCCCCCGTCGAATCCCGGGGCTATGTCGACAGTATCGTCGAGGCCGTCATGATGCTGGCTGAGCGACGGATCGGCGCCCTGATTGCCATCGAGCGCACCGAGACCACCAAGGCGATTCAGGACACGGGGGTGAAGCTTGACGCGCGGGTCAATGCCGACCTTCTCGCCACCATCTTTTTCCCCCATACCCCGCTGCATGACGGCGGCGTGATCATCAGCGAGAACCGCATTGTCGCCGCCGGCTGCCTGTTTCCCCTCTGTCAACGGCCGGAACTCAGCCGGGGGCTCGGAACCCGGCACCGTGCGGCCATGGGGCTGACCGAGGAGATGGACGCCATAGCCATTGTGGTCTCGGAGGAAACCGGCACGGTCTCGATCAGTACGCGCGGCCGGCTCAGTCGTGACTTCGACGAGGAGCGTCTTCGGAAGTTCCTCGCCGGGGTCCTGTCGAAGGATACGCCCGGCGCCACGCGGTGGTCGCGGGCCCGTCAGCACCTGGACCTGAGCCTCGAGGGAATTGCCAAGTCCGAAACCCGCGCGAGGGAGGAGGGCAACCATGCCGGTTAATACCCTGACGCTCCGCGAATTACTGACGCGCAACAAGCGGTTGAAGGCCCTCTCGCTGTTCCTCGCTGTGCTCACCTGGTATATCATCCAGGACACGATCAGTTTTGAAATCGAGATTCCCGATGTACATCTCAAGATTGAGGTCCGGGAGGGCATGGCCATCTTGAACCAGTCGGCCGCTACGGTCGATGTCACCCTGCGCGGCTCGCAGGAGGACATCCAGCTGCTGGATCCCCGGCGCCTCGTGGCGGTGGTGGAGCTGGCCCAGGATTCCGGCCCGGCGCCGATCGAGATTCAGCTGTCCCCCTCCATGATTCGCGGGGTGCGCGGGGCCCGCGCGGTGGCGGTTCATCCCGAGCGCATCACCGTCATGCTCGACCGGCAGGCCGAGAAGTGGGTTCCGGTCAAGGGGCGCACCATCGGCATCCCCTTGTTCGGGGAGGTTGCGAAGGTGGCGTGCGAGCCTTCCACCGTGCTGTTGCGGGGGCCCGCCGCTAAGTTGCAGACCACCGATACCGTCTACACGCAACCCGTCGACGTGGATGGCCGCGTGGAGTCCTTTGTGAGACGGTGTGCCGTCCAGGCACCGGGTGATAACTGGGTGGTCCAGTTGGAGCCGGCCGATGTGCAGGTCAGCGTGACGATCACCGGGAACAGCGCGGGCCGGCAGTGGAAAAATGATGCGGTGAAGTGAGGATGTTATGAAGATTAAACTCTGCATGATGGTTTGGTTGGCCGGGGGCGTGGTGGCCCTGGCCGGGGAAACGTCAGCGCCTCCGGTCACGGCGGCCGCCGCGGCTCCCTCGAAAACCGCGAGCCCCTTTGAAGTCGGAACGCTACTGTCAAGCGGCCGTGAAAACCTGGTGGGCGGGAAATACACCGAGGCGTTGGCCCTCTTCGAGAAGGCCCGCTCCATCGACCCCTCCAACAATGAGGCGGCCTTCGGGTTGAGCGCCACGTTCATAGAGATGAAGCGCTATGACGAAGCCCTGCCCCTTCTGGAAACCCTGAATAAGGAGGTTCCGGACAACCCCATGGTCAAGAACAACCTGGCCTGGGCGCTGCTGCATATCAAGGACCAGTCTGCCGCCAACGCCCCGCGCGCCGTCAAGCTGGCCCGGGCGGCTCTTCTGGATGTGCCCTCTGATTATTCTATCTGGAACACGCTCGGCGAGGCCTACTATGCCGCCGGGAATTTTGAGAAAGCCCTGCAGGCCGCCCGCAGCGGTCTTCGGCTGAGCCTCCTGGCCGGAATCACCAACTCCCCCTGCAGCGAGCTGGTTTCGCGCTGCCGAAAGGCGGCTGGCGCCGCCTCGCTGGAAACGATGAACACCGAGCGACCTGAATAAATGGATGAACGTATGGCTGACACCAAACCCACCAACAGCGGCGGCAAACGGGAAGCCCTGAGCATCGTGCTCCTGGCCATTTGCGTTATTGTTTTCCTCAGCCTGGTCTCTTATGACTGGCGCGACATCTCCCTGCTCCATGAGCCGCCCAACACTCCGCCGGCAAATTTCATCGGGCCGGGCGGCGCGTGGGTCTCCTTCATCCTCTTCGAAATCTTCGGTCTGGGCGCCTTCCTGCTCCCCTTGTGGTTCCTGGGGTTCGGCATCGTGCTGATCTTCCACGGCATCGAGCACATCCGGGCCAAGCTGGTCTGGGCGGCGCTGATGATGGTGACACTGGCCTGTTTCCTGGAACTGCACGCCGATTGGTTCGGACCCTTCATGTCGGCCCTGAACATCAGCGCCGTGGGCGGTGTGCCCGCCCAGTTTGTGGCGCGCCTGGTGGCCGTCCGGATCCTCGGTGATGTCGGAACGAACATCCTCATCATCGCGCTATTCGTCGCCGCATCAATCCTGTTCTTCGGGTGGGATGCCATTCTCCGGCTGTCCGCCATGCTCCATGAGACGGCAGCCAAACTGGCGAGCCGCGACTCGCGCGACATGATGGATCCCCAGAAACGCCAGCCCGCCATCAAGGGGTGGAAGCGGGAACGGATTGAACGCGTGGCCGCCCGCGAGGAAAGCCTCCACAAGGACGGCGATACGGAACCCGAGCAGGGGGAGTTGATCGCCCTTCCGAAGCCGGAAAAAGAGACGCCCAAGCCTGTCTCCCGCATCAAGGAGAAGCCTGTTGCCCCCGAGCCC
>CAZMSS010000242.1:0-4661 GCA_964568965.1 uncultured Verrucomicrobiota bacterium
GCTTCGCGATCTTGGCCCGCTTGATCTTCTTGATAATATCCCGGTAGATGATTGCGGCATCCTGTTTGAGGGTGCGGCAGAGCCAGAAGAATTCAATCACATCGAGGCGGCGCCGGCCGGTTTCGATGCGCCAGACGAAGGAATGCTCCCGGCCTAGGGCCTTGGCCAAGTCCCGCTGGGTCATGCCGGCTTTCATTCGCATGTCCAGGATCGTTTCCAGGACAAGCTTGTATTCAGGGCTGTTGATCGATTCTTTCATGGCTAAGCAATAGTGTTAAAATACGGCAACAATGATGAAAATGCACTAAAAAAATATTTGACCTCATCATGCGTTCAGTGTATCAGTATAATTTCTGATTTCAGTCTTTCGGATATCTTTATTGCGGTAGCCCCGCTGACCGCCACGCGTTTTTGTCGACTGGCCTGACCGGAGATCAGGGTGATTTGCCGACGAGTGACTCCAAGGATTTCCGAGAGGAATTCGATCAGGGTCTCATTTGCCTTGCCGTCCACCGGCGGGGCCTTCAGTCGGATTTTCAAGGCACCGCCATGCTCTCCCTGAATTTGATTTCTTGAGGCGCGAGGGGTGGCGTGGATGGTTAAAACGACGCCGTCTTTTGTGTCTGTGATCCAACTCATGCCGGAATACTGGAGTCCATTGCGGGGGCTGTCGAGGATAGAAATTTCCTTGGCTGAACTGTGGGGCAGGGGTAACATCTTGGTACAAGGGAAGGTTGTATGAAGAAGCTCCTGCATGTGATTGCGAGTCCCCGGGGCGAGAAGTCCAGAACGCTGATGGTGGCATCGGCATTTCTCAGCCAGTTCAGGCAAAGTCATCCCGAGTGGTTGATTGATGAGTTCAACTTGTTCCATGAACCGCTTCCGCCGCTGACGGCCCGGCATGTGGATGGCAAGTACGTGCTGCTCGGCGGCAAAGACCTCTACGGTGGGCTTCGCGAAACGTGGGAGGAGATCGAGCAGCAGATTGAGCGCTTCAAGTCGGCCGATGCGTATCTCGTCAGTACTCCCATGTGGAATTTCGGTATACCCTACATCCTGAAGCAGTATATCGATATCCTGGTCCAGCCGCGGTATTTGTTCCATTATGTGAAGGGACGCCCGGAGGGGTTTCTCAAGGGACGTCGTATGGTGGTTATTTCATCCCGTGGAGGGAATTACGCGGCCCCGGAGGACCTGCTCTCGGATCATGTGGAGCCCCACCTCCGGACGGCATTCGGATTTGTGGGAATTACGGACATCGAGTTTATTAAGGTTGAGCCGCTCGACGGTGTTCCCGCGAAGGCGGTAAGGGAAACTCTTGAGGCGGCACGACGGAAGGCACGCGAGGTGGCGGAGCGGATGATCTGAGGAGCGACCATGGCACGCGATATCCCCGTTGCAAATGGACAGATCCTGGTAGCCTACGATCAGGAGGGGCTGGTTCGTGATTTCTATTATCCCCACATCGGGCAGGAGAATCACGTCAACGGTGCGGTATTTCGCGTGGGGCTATGGGATGACGGGGTGTTCGAATGGCTACCCGGGGGATGGGAGCGACGCCTGGACTATATGGATGATGCCCTGGTTACACAGCTGACCTGGTCCAATGCCGCACGGGGATTGAAGCTCACCTTTAATGACATGGTCGATTTCCACGATCCCCTTTTCCTGCGTCGCCTCACCATTCAGGTCCTGGGCGGGAACGCCCGCCGGTTACGGCTTTTTTTCGGCTTTGATTTCAGCATCTCGGGAAACGACATTGGGGACACGGCTTCCCTTCGTCCTGATGCGGGCGGTCTGCTGAACTACAAGAACGACCGCTATTTTCTTGTCAACGCCCTGTTGTGCGGGCGGCATGGGTTTGATCAGGTCGCCACCGGCAACAAGCGGCGGCAGGAGTTCGAGGGGACCTGGAAGGACGCGGAGGACGGGATTCTGAGCGGGAATGCCATTGCCCAGGGCTCTGTCGATTCCATTGTCGCCCTTCATCTGACCGTTGAACCCGGTGCGACGGAGACGGCGTGGGTATGGATTGCCGCGGGGAAGAACTGGGGCGAGGTGCGGGATCTGAACCGGATGGTGCTCAAGCGCGGGCCCGCCCGGTTGTTCCAGCGGACCCATGACTATTGGCGCTTATGGATACGCAAGGAACCGGAGGATGCTGCCGGTCTACCGGCTGCCGTTATGCGGCTCTATCGCCGGAGTCTCCTGGTGGTTCGGACCCAGATTGACCGGAACGGGGCGATTCTTGCGGCGAATGACTCAGACAATATCCAATACAACCGGGATACCTATAGTTATGTGTGGCCTCGTGACGGTGCGCTGGTGGCCCATGCGATGGATCGCGCGGGGTACCCGGAAACAAGCCAGGCTTTTTTTCGATTTTGCGCCTCGGTGGTCGAGCCTGAGGGGTACTTTCTGCATAAGTACACGCCATCCGGATTGCCTGCCAGCAGCTGGCATCCCTGGGTCAAGGAGTCCCGCGGCCAGTTGCCCATTCAGGAGGATGAAACCGCGCTGGTGATCTGGGCTCTGTGGGAGCACTATCGCCGGTTCAGGGATATTGAGTTTATTACCCCCCTGTACCGTCCGTTGATCAAGAACGGGGCCAATTTCCTGATGAACTATCGTGATCCGGCGACGGGGCTACCTCTGGCGAGTTATGATCTCTGGGAGGAGCGGCAGGCGGTGCAGACCTTCACGGTGTCCGCGGTTCATGGCGGTCTGATGGCGGCCGCACATTTTGTTGAGGCGTTCGGCGAGCATGACCTCGCCCTGGATTACCGGATGGGCGCCTCACGCATGAAGGACGCAGCCCTGCGCCATCTGTTCCTGCCGGAGACCCGGTTTTTTGCCCGCAGTGCGTTCTTTCCGCCTGAAGGGGCGCCACCCGAGATCGACCGTGCCTTAGATTCCAGTGTATGCGGTATTTTCGCCTACGGGATGCTCTCTGCTGACGACCCCTCCGTCATCAGTACCCTCCAGGCCCTTTACCAGAAATTATGGTGTGGGGCGCCGGTGGGGGGTATGGCACGATATGAGAATGATTCCTATTACCGGGTGCACTCAAAGTTCCCCGGGAATCCCTGGTTTGTCACAACCCTCTGGTATGCCCAATACCTGATTGCCCGGGCGCGGGTGGCGGCCGACCTTGCCCCCGCGGTGAACCTGCTGGAGTGGACTGCCGCCCATGCCCTGCCCAGCGGTGTTCTCGCGGAACAGCTTGATCCTGTGACAGGTTCCCCGCTGTCGGTTTCCCCCCTGACGTGGAGCCATGCGGCCTATGTCACGGCGGTTTGCGACTATCGCGACAAGGTTCGATTGCTGTCGAAGTGAAAATATCATTTCGATGTTTCCCCCGAGTTATCAACGGCTTAACAATTTGACGCTAGCAGGGTGGGGAAAAAGGCTTGAAGAAGAACGTTAATGCGTCCATATTCTGTCTGTTTTTTTGTGCTCGATCAGGAAATCAGCCGGATGAATGAATCATCCGGTTTACTCTGGAAAGGGAGTTGTAGTATGGCTGAAAAGAAAAACATGATCATGGTGGATGGTAATCAGGCGGTTGCGAATATCGCCCATGCCACCAACGAAGTGTGCGCAATTTATCCGATCACCCCGTCCTCCGCGATGGGGGAATGGGCCGATGAGTACAGTGCCGCCGGCATGAAGAACATCTGGGGCACAATCCCCCAGGTCGTGGAACTGCAGTCCGAGGGTGGCGCCAGCGGCGCGGTTCACGGGGCGTTGTCCACCGGCGCCTTGACGACCACGTTCACGGCCTCCCAGGGCCTCCTGCTCATGATCCCCAACATGTACAAGATCGCCGGCGAGCTCACCAGCACGGTCTTTCATGTCACCGCCCGTTCCCTGGCCTGCCAGGGGTTGTCGATCTTCGGCGACCACTCGGATGTCATGTCGGTGCGCCAGACCGGGTACGCGCTGCTGGCCTCGGCAAGTGTCCAGGAAGCTCATGACTTCGCCCTGATTTCCCAGGCGGCAACCCTGAAGTCGCGGGTTCCGTTCGTGCATTTCTTTGACGGCTTCCGGACCTCCCATGAAGTCCAGAAGATTGAGTCGATCTCGAGCGATGTGATCAAGGCGATGATCACCGACGAGCTCGTGTTCGCCCACCGCCAGCGCGCCCTGTCGCCCGACCGTCCCATGATGCGCGGCACCGCCCAGAACCCGGATGTCTATTTCCAGGGCCGTGAGACCGTCAACAAGTACTACGATGCCTGCCCGGGCATTGTGCAGAAGACGATGGATGAGTTCGCGAAGCTGACCGGCCGCCAGTACCACCTGTTTGACTATGTCGGCGCGCCGGATGCCGAGCGCGTCATTGTGGTCATGGGCTCCGGCGCCGAGACTGTTCATGAGACGGTGGAGGCGCTGGTTGCCAAGGGCGAGAAGGTTGGCGTGCTCAAGGTCCGCCTGTATCGTCCCTGGGACATCAAGACGTTCGTCAAGACGCTGCCGGCAACCTGCCATTCCATCGCCGTGCTGGACCGCACGAAGGAGCCCGGCTCCATCGGCGAACCGATGTACGAGGATGTCCGCACCGCGATCGGTGAGGCGCAGAGCGAGAAGCTCATGCAGACCAAGTTCTATCCGCTGGTTGTTGGTGGCCGCTACGGCCTCGGCTCCAAGGAGTTCACCCC
>CAZMSS010000243.1:0-4645 GCA_964568965.1 uncultured Verrucomicrobiota bacterium
ACACCTCTCTATTCGTCGGCAGCGTCAGATGTGTATAAGAGACAGCCCCCAGATACCGCCCACCCCATGAACCCCGAAGGCGTCCAGCGAGTCGTCGTACTGGTACCTGGCCTTGAGTGCCGTCACCGCAAGCCAGCAGATGATCCCTGAAAACAGGCCGATCCAGACTGCGCCAGAAAGATCCACATAGCCGGCGCCGGGCGTGACGGCCGCCAACCCCGCCACCGCGCCGGTGATCATTCCCAGGGTCGTGGGTTTCCCGAACTTGAGCCAATCGAGGATGGACCACACCAAGCCGGCGGTGGCGCCGGCAATGTGGGTGTTCATGAAGGCATTGACGGCGATGTGATTGGCCGCCAGGGCGCTCCCGGCATTGAATCCGAACCAGCCGAACCAGAGCAACCCCGCGCCCAGTACAGCAAGCGGGAGATTGTGAGGCGGCGAGATGGCGTCCGGGAAGCCCTTGCGCTTGCCCAGGACAATCACCGCCGCAAGTGCGGCCATACCGGCATTGATATGCACCACGATGCCGCCCGCGAAATCAACCGCGCCCATGCCACCCAGGATTCCGAGGAATCCGCCCTTGCCCCAGACCCAGTGAGCCACCGGGTCGTAGACCAGGGTTGTCCACAACAGGCTGAAGACAACGAAGGCCGAAAAGCGCATGCGCTCGGCAAAAGCGCCGATGATGAGGGCCGGGGTAATGACGGCAAACATCATCTGGAAGATCACGAAAGCCGTGTGCGGGATCGTGGGGGCATACTCGGAAGCTCCCATTCCGATGTTCTTCAGGCAGGACCAGTCGAGGCTACCGACCACGCTCGAGAGATCCGGGCCGAACGACAGGCTGTACCCGCAGAAGACCCATTGAAGGCTGATGATGCAAAGCATCATGAAGCACTGCATGAGAATCGACAGGATGTTCTTGCGCCGGACCAGGCCACCATAGAAGAAGGCAAGCCCCGGCGTCATGAGCATCACAAGGGCCGCTGCCAGCAGCACCCAGACGGTATCCGCTCCACTGATTCCGGCCACGACGGCCGCGGGCGTTGTCCCGACAGACGACACCTCGCCGGCCAAGCCCGGCACCGGTAGCCAGCCCAGGAGCGCCAACCCGCATGCCACCATCCGATATCCGCTGACTTTAATCATCGTTCAATAGCTCCTTACTTCAACTTGGTAGATCCCTAAGCACAAAACACAAGATGAGATCTTGTTAGCAGACTCCGTACCAAGAAGCCGTCGTGCCGGAATTCAACGGACCGGAATGGCCGGCAATTGTGAGCGCAAGCAATTGAATGCAAGGGTCTTACGAAAACGACAAATAAATTGCCGAATGGATTGATTCAAAAAGAGAGCGAGCAGGATCGCAACAAGTTTGTCTGTCCCGTCACTGCTCCGACATTAATGTCTCGAGCCCCCGGGCGCATGCCGCCCGTCCCGTTTCCGAGCCTTACTGGCGGAAATCCTGGGGATTAATGCCGAGATGCTTGATCCGGTAGTTGATTATGCGCTGAGTGGTTTGCAGATGCCGGGCCACTGCGGCGGCAATACCGCGATGCCGCTTGAGCGCATCCACGATGATTTCCCGTTCGAACGATTCAACCATGGTTATCAGGCTGGCCCCCGATTCCGGCAGGAGCGCCGTGTTTGTCGCATCGCTCGTCTGAAGGGAGGGTGGCAGGGTATAGCCGTGGAGCACGTCATCGCTGGAGCTGAGCACGGCCCGCTCGACGCAATTCTCGAGCTCCCTGACATTTCCCGGCCAATGATAGGCCATCATCATGTTGATGGCCTGGGTGGAGATCCGCTTGATCTTCTTGCCATACGCCTCGTTATATTTCTGCAGGAAATGATCCGCAAGCAGAAGGATGTCGGAGCGCCGCTCCCGGAGCGGGGGCAGGTGGATGGGGAACACATTGAGCCGGTAATACAGATCCTCGCGGAAGCGTCCCTCCCGGATGGCATCCTCCAGGTTACGACTGGTTGCCGCAATCACCCGGACATTGACGGTGATCAGCTTGTCGCCGCCAACCCGCTCAAAGGAGCGCTCCTGCAAGACCCGCAGGAGGCGGACCTGGACCGCCGGGGTGATATCGCCGATTTCGTCGAGGAACAACGTGCCGCCATTCGCCAGCTCAAACCGTCCCTTGCGCTGCTGGGCGGCGCCGGTGAAGGAACCCTTTTCATGGCCGAACAATTCGCTTTCGATCAGGTTTTCCGGCAGGGCGGCGCAATTGACGCTGATAAAGGGGTTGTTCTTCCGGGAGCTGCCGAAATGGATGGCCCGCGCCACCAGTTCCTTTCCCGTGCCGGTCTCGCCCCGGATCAGGACCGTAGCCGCGCTGTCGGCCACCTGCGCCACCTGGTCGTAAACATTGCGCATCTCCTTTGAGTTGCCCACCAGGTTATGCGGCTGATACTTGTCGCCCAACTGGCGTCTCAAGCGCTCGTTTTCCGCCTTGAGGCCTTCCTGCTCGACAATTTGCTCGCGGATGCTGGCAACAGCCTCGGCCAGGAGATTCGCCACGAGCCGGAGGAATTCGAGGTCCTTCTCCAGCTTTTCCTTTTCAGCGGCCGGCCGGTCGATGCTGATCGTGCCGATCACCTGCCGGTGGTGGACAATGGGGGCGCAAATGAAGGCCACCGGATTCCCCTTCCGGGTCCGGGTCCGGTTGAGAAAACGGGAATCCTTGCTGATGTCCGGAACCACCTCGGGTTTGCCCGTCTTGGCGACACTCCCCGTGATACCCTCCCCCAGCCTGTACTGCCCCCGCTTATGCTCCTCGGCGGTCATGCCGCGGGCCGCCTCAATCACAAAGACATCGGTATCCGGACGGCGCAGGGTGAGTGTCCCGAACGACATCCCCATATCTTTTTCAAGGATATCGAAGACTTCCTGAAGAAGGGCCGATATATCGCGCCGGTGCGCGACTGCCTGCGAAATCCGGTAAAGGACGCTCAATTCGATTGTTTCCCGCTGTTCCATGAACGCCTCAATCCCTTCTCTGGCTTTTAGACTCAAATTCAGACAACCTTGTAGCACATCACCCTGAATAATTCAAGAATGGCTCATGCTTAGCGACAAGATTACGGTTCCGACTATGACAGGGATTATGATATAGAGATTCGCATGTTCGACTTGCATGGATATCTTGAAAGCCGTCGCGCGGCCGTTGAGATGGGGCTTGAGAAGGCGATGCCTGCTGAAACAACGCGGCCTGTCGTGCTCCACCGGGCCATGCGCTATTCGGTCATGGCCGGCGGCAAGCGCCTGCGCCCGATCCTGTGCATGGCGGCCTGCGAAGCCGTTGGAGGGAAGCCGGCCTCGGCCCTGATGGCGGGGCTGGCCGTCGAGATCCTCCACACCTATACCCTGATTCATGATGACCTTCCCTGCATGGATGACGACGAGCTGCGCCGCGGTCGCCCCACCTCCCACATCATGTTCGGCGAGGCGAATGCCCTGCTGGCGGGCGATGCCCTGCTGACCCTTGCCTTTGAGTGGCTTGCGGACATCCAGCCGCCGCCCCCCCTCGCCCCGAACCAACTCTCGCTTGAACTCGCCAGGGCGGCGGGCAGCCGCGGCGTGATCGGAGGGCAGGTTGAGGATCTCGAGGCCGAGGGTAAAGCCCCGGATGCGGAACTTCTGGATTTCATCCACCGCCACAAAACGGCAGCCCTGATTCGCGCCTCCGTGAGGATGGGCGGGATCTGCGGGGCGGCGTCACCCGAGGCACTGGACGCGCTGACCCGCTATGGCGAGTGTGCCGGCCTTGCGTTCCAGATTGCCGATGACATCCTGAACGTGACCTCCACCCCCGAACAGCTCGGCAAGCCGGTGGGGAATGACGAACAGCTCAAGAAGCTGACCTATGTGGCCGTTCACGGACTTCAGGCCAGTCGGGACAAGGCGGATGCCCTGATCCGCGAGGCCGTGGCCGCCATCCGGGATCTCCGCGGCGACCCGCAACCTCTGATCGCCCTGGCCGAGTACACCGTCACGCGTGTGTCATGAACATACGGGTCATGGTTTTTCCCAACCCCGTACCCTACCCTGAGGCACTCTGCCTCTTAGACAAACTGGTCGCCCAACGGCAGACGGATGAAATTCCCGACACCCTCCTCCTACTGGAGCACTGCCCGGTGATAACTCTGGGCATCCGCGCGAAGACCGAACATCTGCTGCTGTCACAGGATGCCCTGACCCGCCGGGGTATCGAGCTCCACGAGACGCCCAGGGGCGGTGATGTGACCTACCATGCGCCGGGGCAGCTTATCCTTTACCCTGTCATGAAACTTGTCGGGGTCGAAGCGGACGCACACGCCTTTGTCAATAAGCTGGAGGAAATCGCCATCCTGACCGCCAAGGCGTTCTGCGTACCCGCATTCCGGAGAAAAGGGAAAACGGGCGTCTGGACTGACCAGGGAAAGCTAGCCGCCATCGGTGTTCGGTTTAAGAAATGGGTTTCCTCGCACGGGATGAGTTTCAACGTGGATGTTGACCTGGCAGGCTTCAACACCATCATCCCCTGCGGACTTCATGGTGAACAAGTCACCTCGCTGAAGGCCATCCTGGGAAGTTCCTGCCCGACCATGCAGGAGGTACGTGCCGTCGCCATGCGCCAGTTCGAGGTGGTCATGG
>CAZMSS010000244.1:0-4623 GCA_964568965.1 uncultured Verrucomicrobiota bacterium
AGATTTCTGCCTGTCTCGTGGGCTCGGAGATGTGTATAAGAGACAGATCTTGACCGGCACAGGACCATGGACGTGTATACGCAAATGAAGGCACGCCTGTTCGCGCGGATGACCGGCGGCCAGGCGGCGGTGATTCCCGAGGGCGCTCCCGCCGCAGTCCGCGACGCGATCCCCGCGGGCGGGCGGGTTGCCACCTTCGGGCTGTCGACGGCGTCATCCTTCCGCTATGAGCGGGGATTTATTATCGGCGCCGGGCTTGATCATCCCGTCTCGGTTGAGGGGACGGTTTTCGACAACGAGGTCATGGGCGTGACGGCCGCCGCCTGTGTGGCTGCACTGGTCGGGGCGGGACTTTCCCCCGGGGGCGTGACGGCGGCGGCGCGGCGTTTCGAACGGCTGCCGCACAGGATGCAAACCATCACGGCCGTCCGGGGCGTGACGTTTGTAAACGACTCAAAGGCGACCAATCTGGCGGCACTGGCGGCGGGCCTTGGCATGGCGCAGGGCCCGGTGCGACTGATCGCCGGCGGATTGCTCAAGGAGAAGGATCTGGATTCCGTAAAAAAAATACTGGCCAAGCGTGTGCGCGGTGTCTACATTATCGGGAAATATTCACAGGACATGGCAAATGCCTGGAGTGATGCCGTTCCCTGTTTGATATGCGCGGATTTAAAGGAGGCGGTTCGTCGTGCCTGGAAGGACGCCGAGTCAGGAGAGGTTGTTCTGTTGTCTCCCGGGTGCGCGAGTTTCGACCAGTTTAAAAGTTTTGAGGACAGAGGCGAACAGTTTTCGGAAATTGTAAGAGAAATTGAAAAAGGAGAAGTGTAGTGAAAAAGGCGCGGATGATCGGTTCGATGGTGGTGGTGGCGGGTGGTTTGATGTTGAGTGCGGGTTGCGGGACAACGAAAGTTGAAACCCAGCCGGTTCCTCAGGTGATGCCCCCGGTGACGGAGGTGACTCCCCCGGTGACTCCCAAGGTGGAAGAAATCAAGCAGCCGCCGGTTGCTGAAGTGCAGACCAAAACCTACGTGGTGAAATCGGGCGACAGCCTCGGGCTTATCGCCAAGCGCTTCAAGGTGCCGGCCAAGGACCTCATGAGCCTGAACAAGATCACCAACGCGAACAAGATCCGCATCGGCCAGAAACTGACCGTCCCGGGCTATGTCGACCTGAACGCCCCGGCCCCGGCCAGGACCCACAAGGCCGGCAAGGCAGCCGTAGCCAGCGGCAACGTCTATGTCGTGAAATCCGGCGATACGCTGGGTCACATCGCGGTGGCGCACAAGACCACCGTGAAGGCGTTGAAGCAGGCGAACAGCCTCGCGAGCGACAAGGTTCATGTCGGCCAGAAGATTGCCCTCCCCAAGGGTGCCGCGAAGGCTGAGAAAGCCACGGACGTGAAGGAAGCCGCACCGGTTGCTCCCGGAGGCGAAACGCCGGTCGCGACCGAAGCCGCCCCGGTTGCCGGGGAAGGTGTGGCGCCGGTTCCGCCGCCCAAGTCCAACGAGGTGATGCATGTCGTCGAGCCCAATCAGGACTTGAACTCCATCGCCATGATGTACGGTGTCCGCGCGGAAGAAGTCATCAAGCTGAACAACCTGTCCTCCCCGGACGTGAAGGTGGGGCAGACGTTGAAAATTCCGCCGCCTGCTGAGTGATGCGGAAAACGCCCACCATATTAGTGGGCATCGTTCTTTTGTTGCTGGCGCTGGGCATCGTAATGTTGGCCAGCGCCAGTTCCGTTAAAGGGAACGCTGTCTACAAGGATTCGAACTACTTCCTGATCCGCCAGCTGGTCTGGCTGGCGGTGGCGCTGGTGGCGGGCGGGTTCACCGCCTCCGTTGATTACCACAAGTGGCAACGCTGGTGGATTCCCATCGCGGTCTTCGGGGGACTGCTCCTGGTACTCGTCCTGGTTCCCCATGTGGGGGTCAAGATCAACGGCAGCCACCGGTGGATCCGCATCGGGGCCTTCAGTGCCCAGCCTTCCGAGTTCTCCAAGTTTGCCATGGTCATCATGCTCAGCGCCTGGATGGCGAAAATCGGCGCCAGGAGCGGGACCTTGATCGAAGGGATAATCAAGCCGGGGGCAATGCTGGGGGCGATGTTGGGGCTGGTTTTCCTGGAGCCGGATTTCGGGACAACCATCCTTCTCGCCGTGGTCGGTGGCTCGATCATGTTTGCCGGGGGAAGTCCCCGCCGCTACCTCGCCCTGGGCGTGGTGCTCGGCCTGACCGGGTTTGCCTTCGCCGTCATGCATGACCCGGTTCGCGCGGGGCGTATCCTCGCCTTCATCGAGCCCGACAAATATCCAGCCGCCGCCTATCACCTTCAGCAATCCGAGCAGGCCTTTACACTTGGCGGCGTGTGGGGCGTGGGACTGGGAGAGAGTCTCCAGAAACATTTCTATCTTCCTGAAGCCCACACGGATTTCATCCTGGCCATTATCGGCGAGGAACTGGGTCTTGCTGCAACCCTCCTCGTCGTCCTCTTGTTTGCGGGACTCCTGGCTTGTGGAACGGTGATTAGTTTCCAGGCACCCGATGTTGTCGGGCGCCTGATGGGGCTTGGCTTCACGTTGATGATGTCCGTCCAGGCCGCGATCAACGTGGGAGTGGTGACCGGCTGCCTTCCGACAAAGGGACTGGCCCTGCCTTTTATCAGCTACGGCGGTTCAAGCCTGATTGTCTCCATGATGGCGGTGGGGGTGTTGCTCAATATTGCCCGACAGGCCGTGGTGACGGAGGAACGTGCCGTCAACCTGGCTGTTCAGGACAAGGGGCGCTGGCTGTAGCCTGTCCGAGGGAGGAGTATCGCGTGATTGTGACTCCGCATGTTTCTATACTGCTGCTCGCGATGATCTGCCTGCTGACCGGTAGCGGGGCTTCCGCAATTACCAAGACCATCAATGCTTCACCCGCCATACAGGCTTTTGAGTCCTGGCTTGCGCTGCCTGCCGCTCTTCGCCCCCCCCTTGAAAAACAAGCGTTTGCGTCCACACCCCTGACGCGAACCGAGGCGTCCCTGGCCTGTCATCGCCTGTGGGACGACTATGCGAGGGCCGTTCGGCCCGCGTTGCGTGCCGACTGGGATAACAAGGCTGTCCAGGTTGGTGACGTCAAAATGAAGTTTGACTACCGGGTTTTCGGGCAGAAGCCGGAAAAGGGATGGGATCTGTATGTGTCGTTTCACGGCGGCGGTGGGGCTCCCGCGGCCGTCAACGAGTCCCAGTGGATCAACCAGATCAACCTCTACACTCCCAAACAGGGGATCTACCTCGCGCCGCGCGCCCCGACGGACAGCTGGGACATGTGGCATAAGGCGCATATCGATGCCTTGCTTGCCCGGCTGATCGAGGGTGCGGTTTTGATCAAGGGGGTCAATCCGGACCGGATCTATATCATGGGGTATTCGGCTGGCGGCGACGGGGTTTATCAGGTGGCAGCCAGGATGGCCGACCGCTTGGCGGCGGCCTCGGCCATGGCGGGCCATCCCAATGAAACCTCGCCCCTTGGCCTTCGTAACATCGCCTTCACCGTGCATGTCGGCGAAAACGACGGCGCCTACCGGCGCAACAAGGTTGCCGCGGACTGGAAGAAGAAACTCGATGACCTTCAGGCCACGGACCCTGCGGGATATGTCCACGAAGTGATCCTCCACAAGGGATTGGGGCATTGGATGAATCGCGAGGATGCCGTGGCCCTGGGGTGGATGGCGGCTTTCACCAGGAATCCCCTCCCCGACAAGGTGGTGTGGAAGCAGGACGATGTCACTCACTCCCAGTTCTATTGGTTGGCCTTGCCCGAGGAAGCAGTCAAGGCCCGGTCGGAGATCACCGCCGAACGCACCGGCCAGACCCTTGTCCTGACGAAGGTTTCCGATGTCAGCAAAGTGACACTCCTGCTGAATGACCGCATGCTGGATTTGGACAAGCCGGTGAGCGTTCTGTGGAACGGCAAGACCCTGTTCTCCGGCATGGTTCCCCGGACGCTGGCGACACTATCTCGAACACTCAATGAGAAAAGAGATGCCGAGCTGTGCTTTCCGTCCGGAGTGACCGTGGAGCTGAAGGATGAAACCCAGGCGACGGGCTCGCGGGAGGATATCGTCAAATGACCCATCGAGAACGAATCCGTGCTTCCGTTCCGCCGGGATATCTGGAGGCCATGGTGGAGGCGGCATTCGGGAGCAGGTAACTCCAAACAGAGGTTTCATTAGGGCTTGCCTTTGGTGTCGGAATAGGACAAAAATACAAAAAGGCGGAGTTTTAGCGGACTCCCTGCTTTCGTGAATTGTCATGGGTTCAGGCAGGACAGGAGGGTCATGAAGAAGAGAATTCGTGTACTGCTGGCTGATGATCATGATATCGTGAGGCAAGGCGTGAAGAGCCTGCTGGCGTGTGAGCCGGATATCGAGGTCGTGGCGGATGTAGCCGATGGACGAGTTGCGGTCCGGTTGACGCGCGAGTTGATCCCCGACGTGGTGGTGATGGATATCGGCATGCCCGACCTCAACGGGATTGATGCGACCCGGCAGATTGTATCCGAACTTTTCCCCGTGAAGGTGCTGTGCCTCTCCATGCACCGCGAAAAGCAGATGATCGGCGCCGTGCTTCAGGCGGGA
>CAZMSS010000245.1:0-4620 GCA_964568965.1 uncultured Verrucomicrobiota bacterium
TACACCTCTCTATTCGTCGGCAGCGTCAGATGTGTATAAGAGACAGGACCTATGAGCTTGCCGAACTGAGCGATGGCCATTTCTCCATGACGTATGAGCGCGATCTAAATAATCGAGGAAAAAGAGCCGGATTTTGGTCGAGATATGAGATGGAGAGCCATTGGCCTCCATTGGATAAAGTGATTAAAGCGTGATCCAACCTCATGGAGCTTGCAAAGAAGCCCCGTGAGGTTTTTTATTTCCCGTTTTTCCCTGCAAGGAACAAAGGAAAGGATCACATGGAAACGATACTGAAAGATACGGATTGGATCAAGTTGTTGGAGAAGGGGGATCAGGATTTGGCGGACGAAGTCCAGGTGGGCGGTTGCAAATACTGTGGTGCAAAACTTTACTGCTGCAACTTTTCCCGCAAACCGCGTGGTGTAGCGTTTTGGGGGTGGCGGTACAGTTTTGATTGTTCGCAGTGTCGGCGGCGGAACACGCCTGTGTCGATTCGGTTTCTGGGGCGCCGGGTGTATGCGGGAGTGGTGGTGGTGCTGGTGTCGGCGATGCAGAATGGGCTGAACGAGAGGCGGGTGGAGGCGTTACGGAAAGAGCTCAAGATTGACGTACGCACACTGAGGCGGTGGCGGGAGTGGTGGCTTGGCGAGTTCGTGCGAAGCCCATTTTGGAAGGCGGCCCGGGCAAGGTTCATGCCGCTGTTGAGGGCGACGGATATGCCGTTAAGCCTGGTGGATCGGTTCAGTGCTACGGGTTGTGAAGGGCTGGTCAGGCTGATGCGGTTCCTTGCACCGATAACGATAGGATCGGACAATGGGGGGCTGGGTATGTGAGGGTTTGATAGTTCCCGCAGAGGTTGCCGAAAGACAGGGCGCAAGCGAAGCGGTAAGACTGTTGACATTGCAAACACAAAGGTGTGCGAGACGCACCGGGAAGGAGTCAAGCGATGTCAAACGGAGGAGAACTGTCTGGAAGCGGCGGCAAGGGCGGCGATGAGAGGTGGGCGCATTTTCGTTTTGGAGTGATTGGTCCGCTGCTGGCAGCGCCGCCTGAACGAGGTGAACTCAAGGGTGAGTTGAAGAGTCTGGCCGAGCGGCATTGGCAACATCCCATTACGGGGGCGAGGTTCCGGCTGGGGAGCTCGACGATTGAGCGCTGGTACTATCTGGCGGTAAGGGAACCGAAGGATCCCGTTACGGTGCTTTCGCGCAAGGTGCGGGAAGACTGCGGCGGGCATCCGAGCCTGAGCAGCGTGTTACGTGAGCAGTTGCTGGTGCAATACAAACAGCATCCGTCCTGGAGCTATCAACTGCATGCCGACAATCTGGTGGTGCTGGCCAAGGCCGGAGGGGTGTGCTCGCCGTCTTATCCATCGATACGCCGGTTCATGAAGGCGCACGGGCTGCTGAAGCGGCCGCGCCGGAGCAACCGGCACACGGCGGGTGCGGCGGCGGCGGAAGCGCGGTTCGAGGCGTTGGAGGTTCGCTCCTACGAGAGCGAATATGTCAATGCGCTGTGGCATCTGGATTTTCATGGCAGTTCGCTGCGGGTGCTTGCCAGCGATGGGCAGTGGGTCTATCCGCAGTTGCTGGGGGTGCTGGATGATCATTCCCGGCTCTGTGCACATGCCCAGTGGTATCTGGCGGAAACTGCGGAGAACTTGGTGCATGGGTTTTGCCAGGCGCTGGAAAAGCGGGGACTTCCGCGGGCCTTGATGAGTGATAACGGCGGGGCGATGATAGCGGAGGAGACGGTTCAAGGGTTACAGAGGTTGGGGATCGTCCATGAGAGGACCCTGCCCTACAGTCCCTATCAGAACGGCAAGCAGGAAGTGTTCTGGGCTCAGGTTGAGGGGCGGTTGCTGGCGATGCTGGAGAACTGTCATGACCTGACGCTCTTGCAGTTGAACGAGGCCACGCTGGCCTGGCAGGAGTTGGAATACAACCGTAAACTGCATTCTGAAATCGGCCAAACCCCGTTGGCGCGATATCTTACAGGGAAGGATGTTGGCCGTCCGTGTCCGGCAAGCGAACCGCTCCGGTTGGCCTTCACGGCACAGCAGCCCCGGATGCAGCGGCGCAGCGACGGCACCTTGAGTGTGCAGGGCGTGCGATATGAGCTTCCTTCACAGTACCGGCATCTCTCACGCGTCCACATCCGGCTGGCGTCGTGGGATCTGTCGCATGTGCATCTGGCCGATCCGCGCAGCGGGGCGGTGCTTTGCCGGCTCTACCCACAGGACAAGCATCGCAATGCCGAGGGTCGGCGCCGGAGCAAAGTGCCACTCATTACTTCGGAGGCGGCGAATGCGCCCGCCACAACGGGTGACACCATGGCGCCACTGCTACGGAAACTCGTAGCCAATTACGCTGCGACGGGAATGCCGCCAGCCTACTTGCCGAAAGATGAAAGCACGAAGGACACCGAGAATAATCGTGATAATCAGGAGCGGAGCGTGACACATGAGTAAGAAACTGCTGGGGCTTTACGGGCTCAAATACAATCCCTTCAGTCAGGAGGTGCCGACGACCTCCCTGGTGGTTGCCCCGAGCGTGGAGAACTTCTGCTGGCGGATCGAGCATCAACTTGGGGAAGGCGGCTTTGCGCTGATTAGCGGTGAGCCAGGGACGGGCAAAAGCGCGGTATTGCGCATCCTGGCGGATCGGCTTGGCAACCTGCGCGATGTCAGCGTGGGGATCCTTTCCCGGCCTCAGGCGTCCGTAGGCGACTTTTACCGCGAGTTGGGGGATCTGTTCGGCGTCACGCTAACGGCCAGCAACCGTTGGGGCGGCTCCAAAGCCTTGAGGCAAAAATGGCAGGCGTATAGCGAGAGCTCGTTATGCCGCCCCGTGTTGCTGGTTGATGAGGCGCAGGCCATGAGTCCGCCGGCATTATGTGAGCTACGGTTACTCAGCAGTGTCGATCTGGACTCCCGTTCTTTACTCACTGTTGTGCTGGCAGGCGACGAACGACTGGTTAACAAGCTCCAGACCGATGACCTGCTTCCGCTGGCCAGTCGCATCCGCTGCCGCCTGCGGTGTGAAGCGGCGGATGCCGCCCAGCTCAAGGAGTGCCTCAACAACCACATGAAGAAGGCGGGTAATCCCCGGCTGCTTCCGGCGACCCTCATTGATACCCTTGCCGAACATGCGGCGGGAAACTACCGGGTACTGATGAACATGGCCAATGATCTGCTAAGTGCCGCATTGCAACGCGAACTTGAGCAGATCGACGAGAAACTCTTCTTTGAAGTCTTTGCACTCAACCCGAAACCCTCCAGGGCAGGGAGCAAGACGTGAGTGACGTGTCCATAAAAACAACAGGCCTGCCCTTCGAGCGGGCCTGTGATTTAAAAGACACAGCGGGCGAATCCCCTTGGCTTGTGGAAAGCCTCTGGGGCGAGGAGGCTGTTGGGATCCTGGGCGGCGAACCCAAATGCTGCAAGAGTTTCCTGGCCCTGGATCTCGCGGTTGGCGTCGCGTCCGGAAAAGACTGTCTGCGCCGGTTCCCTGTCCGGCGCACCGGGCCGGTTCTGATCTACCCCGCCGAGGATGCGCTGAGCGTGGTACGCCAGAGGATGGAAGGGATCTGTGCCGCCGCCCAGACAAGGCTGGAGGATCTCCCTCTCTATGTGATCACGGCCCCGCGACTTCTGCTTGATCTTCCACAGGATCGCGAAAGCCTGCGCGCCACAGTGGCGGCGATCAAACCCAAACTCCTGGTTCTGGATCCCTTCATTCGTTTGCACCGTGCTGACGAAAACGCATCCAAGGAGGTGGCTCCGCTACTCGGGTATTTACGCGAACTTCAGCGGCAGTTCCACCTCGCCGTCATGCTCGTTCACCACGTCCGGAAACGTTCTGGCAAGGATCGCCCCGGCCAGGCCTTGCGCGGCTCCTCCGACCTGCATGGCTGGGGCGATTCCAATCTCTACCTGCGCCGCAAGGGGCTCCACCTGACCTTGTCTGTCGAACACCGTGCCGCTGCCGCCGTCGATGATATCCCCTTGGAACTGCGAGCCGATGGCGCGGCCCTTGCCCTTGCCCCACGTACAGTTCATCATGCCTCAGAACCTCAGCAACCCTTATCGGCCGCAGATCGCGTGTTCCAGGTCATGAGTACAGCTTCAACCCCGCTTTCCACCCAACAACTGCGCAAGCTTTGCAGTCTGAGAACCGCCACCCTGTGCGAAACACTTGCCTCATTGCGCCAAACGGGACAGGTCATTCAAAGCACTGCAGGCTACACCCTATGCCACACTGCCGTGTCTGATAGTCCTGCCGTTATGGGTGTTTCCCGTTCCGCCACCCCTATAGGCAGCACCGGAAACGGAAACGGGAAAGGCCACTCGCCAACCGCTGTGCAGTCTCAACAGTTCACCCTCTTCTCCGATGAAACACAAGCCGGCTCTGCGGGGACGCAACCGGCCCAGGGATAGTCGGAAAGGAACGACGCCTCGGCGTCTGCGGGGAGGTCACTAATCATGGCCTCCCCGTTTTTATCCTCGCCATGATGTCGTTCCTTCCATGCCCTCAAAATCCCAGGGGGCTCAGGGGGACAGCGTCCCCCTCCCATCATTTACCGTGACAATCACTCCATCATTTACCGTGATCGCTCTCA
>CAZMSS010000246.1:0-4606 GCA_964568965.1 uncultured Verrucomicrobiota bacterium
CCCGGCCCCCTACCATCCCTTTTTGTGTTCGACTTTTGCGGCAGGATTTCCGATAGTGAGCCGCTTTTTCGCGGGAGAGATACGAATGAAAACCGATCTAACAACAATTGACGGAGGCGTTACATCGCCCCAGGGCTTCAAGGCGGCCACCCTCCGGGTTGGCATCAAGGAAAGTCGCAAGCGCGACGACCTCACCCTTCTGGTGTCCGATACCCCGGCCACCATCGCAGGCACCTTTACAAGCAATCGCGTCAAGGCCGCCCCCGTCAAATTGTGCGAACGGCATCTGATCTGGGGCCAAGCCCAGGCCGTGATCATCAATGCGGGTTGCGCAAATGCCTGCACCGGCGAACAAGGCCTTCAGGATGCCGAGCGCATGGCTGAAGCAACCGCCCAGGCCTTGGGAATCGCAAAGAACCTGGCCTTTGTCTGCTCCACCGGGACCATCGGCATCACCTTGCCCATGAACAAGATAGAGCCTGCCATTCCCGCTCTGGCCAAGGCTGTCTCGCCCGCGGGGGGTGCCGCCGCAGCGGAGGCCATCCTGACCACAGACCTTGTCAAAAAGGAAGTGGCCGTCACCCTGACCATCGACGGGAAGACCGTGACCATCGGCGGTATCGCCAAGGGCTCGGGAATGATTGCCCCGAACATGGCCACCATGCTCGCCTTCATCACCTCCGACGCCGCCGTGGACCAGCGCTCACTTCAGGACTGCCTGCGCCACGCCGTGGACCACAGCTTCAACCGGATTGTCGTGGATGGCGACGAGAGCACCAACGACACGGTACTGTTGCTCGCCAACGGGGCCGCCGGGAACCAGATTCTCCAGAAAAAGCACCATGACTGGAAGAAGTTCTGCCATGCCGTCGAAACGGTTTGCCGGGAACTGGCCCTCAAAATCGTCAAGGACGGTGAAGGCGCCACCAAATTCGTCACGGTGACCGTCTCCGGGGCGGCAACCCGCCATGATGCCCGGGCCGCCGCCCGGTCAATCGCCAAGTCGCCGCTGGTCAAGACCGCCTGGAACGGCGGGGATCCCAACTGGGGGCGCATTCTGGCCGCCATCGGGTATTCCGGCGCCCGGGTTGATGAAAACCGGGTGGACATCACGTTTGACAACGTCCTGGCCGTCAATAACGGCCAGACAGCCCAAGGCTCCTCTCTCAAGGACCTGGAAGCGGTGTATGCCCGCAAGGAATTCACGGTCTTCGTCAATCTGAACTCCGGCAAGGCCGAGCACACGGTCTATACGTGCGACCTGAGCAAAGAGTATGTCGCCATCAATGCGGAGTACATGACGTGATGCAAAAGGCCATCGCCAAAGCTGATGTCCTGATCGAGGCACTGCCCTATATCCAGGATTTCCGCGATGCCATCATTGTCGTCAAATTCGGCGGAAGCGCCATGGAGGAGCGGAGGAACGTCGAAAACGTCCTCACTGATGTCGCCTTCATGGAATGCGTCGGCATGCAACCGGTGGTGGTGCATGGCGGGGGGAAGGCCATTTCGCGCGCCATGACGGAGGCGGGCCTTCAGCCGAAATTCGTCAAGGGGCTCCGGGTCACCGACGAGGCGGCCATCCGGGTGGTGGAAGCCACCATTAAGAATACGGTCAACGCCGCCCTGCTGGAGATTCTCAAAACCAAGGGCGCCAAGGCCAAGCGCATCGATGGGAACACCATTTTTGAAGTGGAGAAGCGCACAGCCCGGGACGAGGCCACCGGCGAGCTCCTGGATTGGGGCTATGTAGGCGAAATCAAGCATGTCCACGCCGCCCCTATCCTCGAATGCCTGCGAAACGAGACCATCCCGGTCATCACCCCGCTCGGACGTGGGCCGGACGGCAAGCTCTACAACCTGAACGCGGATGACGCCGCGGCAGCGGTGGCACGCGAACTGCGGGCCCGCAAGCTGGCCTTCCTCTCGGATGTGCCGGGGCTGTTGAAGGACCGCAACGACGAGTCCAGCCTTCTATCCACCCTGCACATCAGGGAAGTCGAGGAATTGATCAACACCAAGGTTATTGATGGCGGCATGCTGCCTAAGATCCGGAGTTGTGTGGAGGCGTTGGAGGCGGGAGTAAGGAAGATCCATATTATTGACGGCCGGCTGCCGCATTCGCTGCTGCTGGAGATATTCACGGAACAAGGAGTAGGAACGGAGATCATAGAATGACAACAAGCGCAGACATCAAAACCAAATACCAGAACAACATCATCCCCACTTATGCCACCCCCAGCCTCGTGCTCGTCAAGGGCAAGGGTTCCCGCGTCTGGGACAATGACGGGAAGGTGTACATGGACTTCGTCGGCGGAATCGCCTGCCAGAACGTCGGCCATTGCCATCCCAAGGTGACCGAGGCCATCCAGAACCAGGCCGCCAAGCTGGTGCACGTCTCCAACCTGTACATGAACGAGCATCACGGCGTCCTGGCCGAGAAACTCGTGTCCCTCTCGGGTCTGGGCGGGAAAGCCTTCTTCTGCAACTGCGGCGCCACGGCCAACGAGGCGCTCATCAAGCTCGCCCGCCTGTGGGGCAGCGACGAGGGCAAGTACGAGATCATCTCCATGAAAAACTCGTTCCACGGCCGGACCCTCGCCGCACTGGCCGCCACCGGCCAGACCAAGTACCAGGACGGGTTTGAACCCATGCCTGATGGCTTCCTCTACGCCGAACTCAACGACCTGGCTTCCGTGAAGAAGGCCATCAGCGGCCGGACCGCGGCCATCCTGGTCGAGGCAGTCCAGGGCGAAGGCGGCATCATCAAGGCCAGCCAGGAATTCATGACGGCGTTGCGCACCCTCTGCGACGAGAAGAACATCCTGCTGTTCTGCGACGAAGTCCAGTGCGGCATGGGTCGCACCGGCCACTGGTTCGGGTTCCAGTCCACCGGCGTGAAGCCGGATGCCTTCTCCCTCGCCAAGGCGCTGGGAAGCGGCTACCCCATCGGCGCGATCGTCACCAACCAGAAATTGGCCGATGTGTTCCAGCCCGGCAAACATGCCAGCACCTTCGGGGGCTCGCCCCTGGCCTGCGCCGCGGCCCTTGCCACGATCCAGGTGATGGAGGACGAGAAACTGGTCGCCCGCGCCGAGGAGGCCGGCAAGATCTTCGCAGAAGGGCTCCAGGACTTCGTCGAGGCCTACGAGCATGTCAAGGAAGTCCGTCAGCAGGGGCTCATGATCGGCCTGGTACTTGACCAGCCCGCCAAGCCTCTCTGCCAGACGCTCGCCGACATGGGCCTGCTGGCAATCCCGACCGCCGACACCGTCGTCCGCTTCCTCCCGCCGCTGAACATCAAGGACAGCGACATCAACGAGGCGCTGGATATCATCGACGATGCCCTGGCCGACATGCATGGCGTGGAGCGGGCGGCCGACGAGGAGTAAGCCGAAGGAATAAGGAACGAGTGTCGAGGGGAAGAGAGAAACTTTATGCTCATCGCGGAACTTAAGGGTAAAAAGGTTGGCGTTTGCGTTTCGGGCGGGCTCGACAGCCGCACCATCACCAAGAAGATGGTCGAGATGGGAGTCAACGTCACCTGCTTCACGGCCGACCTCGGCCAGCCGGACGAAGTTGATATCAACGACATCCGGCGGAAGATGGATCCCTGCGGCGCCCAGACGTTCATCGTGGACCTGAAGCGGGAAATGGCGGAAGCGTGCTTCGACGTCGTCAAGGCCCAGGCCATGTATGACGGCGGATACTGGAACTCCACCGGTATCGCCCGCGCCGTGACGGTCCGCGGACTGATCCCCGAGATGAAGAAGCATGGCTGCACGGTCCTGACCCATGGGGCGACCGGACGCGGCAACGACCAGATGCGGTTCGAGCGCTACACCAATGTGCTGGCTCCCGACATGAAGGTCTACGCCCCGTGGCGCGACCCCGGACTCCTCAAGGAATTCCCCGGCCGCACCCAGATGGCCGGGTACCTTTCAAAGTTCGGGATCGAGGCCACCGTGGGCGGCAAGAAGCGCTATTCCACGGACGCCAACCTCGCGGGACTTTCCCACGAGGCGGAAGATCTGGAGAGCATCGAGACCCCCTGCACCATCGTGGAAACGACGATGGGCGTCTGGCCCCAGCAGGCCCCGAACGAGGTTGAGGATGTTGTCATGCAGTTCGAGAATGCGCGTTGCGTGGCCATCAATGGCCGGAAGGTAACGCCCCTTCAGGCCATGGTCGAGGCGAACAAAATTGCCGGCCGCAATGGCGTGGGCATGAAGAACGCCCTAGAGAACCGGATCATCGGCACCAAGAGCCGCGGGGTCTATGAAGCCCCCGGCATGGAACTGCTAGGAACCGCCGTCCGCCAGCTGTACCAGGCGGTAATGGATCGGCGTGCCACCTCGCTTTTCCTGCAGCTCTCCAAGCTGGTGGCCGACCAGATTTACGACGGGCGCTACTTTGACCCCGTCACCCGCGCCGCCATGGCCGCCATTGACGTCATGGCCGCGCCGGCAACCGGAACAGTCACGCTGGGACTCTACAAGGGCAACCTGTTCTTCATGAGTATGACTGGCTGCGCCGCTTCACTCTACAATGAAGCCGACTCATCCATGGAGGCCAGCGCCGGCCTGAACCCGGTCAGCTCCCAGGG
>CAZMSS010000247.1:0-4590 GCA_964568965.1 uncultured Verrucomicrobiota bacterium
GCCAAGTTCGAAACCCACCGCCGTTACATTGATATTCAGTATCTAGCGGAGGGATCCGACGTGATGGGATGGGCCCACGCCGGGAACGGGCTGAAAAATCTCGGCTATGATTCCTCAAGAGACCTGGAGTTCTATGCCGACCGTCCAACCCTCTGGATCCCTGTCCCCACCGGCCATTTCGCCATCTTCTTCCCCGATGATGCCCATGCTCCCATGGCCGGCACGGAGTTCATGGTGAAAGTGGTCGTCAAAGTGGCAGTGTAAGAGCAAGTATTCAGTATGCAGAAGGATAAACGCAGGATTCCGTCATGCAATTTCATCTGAACACTGGACACTGAACACTTCACACTCCCTGCCTCACAGGTGGCTCAGGGGGATTTTGCCGATGGGGTAGACATTGAAGCCCATGTCAAACAGGGCCTGGTGGTCGAGGCAGTTGCGTCCGTCGAAAATAAAGGCCGGCTTAGCCATGCTGTCATAGATCCGCTTGTAATCCAGGGTCTTGTATTCAGCCCAGTCTGTCGCCACGGCAAGGGCATGGGCCCCCTCTGCCGCCTTATAGGGGTCCGACTCATAGCTGATCTTGCCTGAAAGGTCAGCGAGGTCCTTTCTGGCATTGTCCAGTGCCTTGGGATCGGTCACCACCACAGCGGCCCGCTCTTCCGCCAGGAACCGGCAGACGCGGATCGCCGGGCTCTCCCGGGTGTCGCCGGTGTCGGCCTTGAAGGCGAATCCGAAGACGGCGATGCGCTTGCCGGCCACCGTGTTGAACATGGTGCTGATCATTTTCCGGACAAAGCGGTCTTCCTGGTACTCGTTCATGGTCACGACCTGCTCCCAGTAGGCGGCCACTTCGCTCAGCCCGTAGTGCTGGCAGAGGTACACCAGGTTCAGGATATCCTTCTTGAAGCACGATCCGCCGAAGCCCACACTGGCATTCAGGAAGCGGGAGCCGATTCGGGCGTCCATCCCGATGGCCCGCGCCACTTCGGTAACATTTGCCTCGGTGCGCTCGCATAACGCGGAAAGGCTGTTGATGGAGCTGATGCGCTGCGCCAGGAAGGCATTGGCTGCCAGCTTGGACAGTTCGCTCGACCACACACTGGTGGTGAGAATGCGGTCGCGGGGCACCCAGTGCGCGTAGACGTCCGCAAGTGATGCTACCGCAGCGCGGCCGGAAGCGGTATCGTGTCCCCCGATCAGGACCCTGTCGGGGTTTTCAAGATCCTTGGTCGCCGTACCTTCGGCGAGAAACTCGGGATTTGAGAGGACTTCGAAATGAACTGTCTTGTTTCCGGCATGGAGAATCCGCTCCATGGCCTCGGCGGTACGAACGGGGAGCGTGCTTTTTTCTACCACGATCTTGTCCGAGGTCGCATTAGCCTTGATCTCTCGGGCCGTTTTTTCCCAGTACTGAAGATCGGCTGCCCGCCCGGCACCCTGCCCGAAACTCTTGGTCGGGGTGTTGACGCTGACGAAGATGATGTCCGCTTCCCGGATGCCCTTGGCCACATCGGTTGAGAAGAACAGGTTCTTGTTCAGGGTAGCCTTCACCAGTTCCTGCAGTCCCGGTTCGTAGATGGGGAGGCGGTCGGATTGCCAGGCCTGGATACGGGAGGCATCAATGTCCACAACAAGGACCCGGATATCCGGACATTTCCTGGCGATCATCGCCATGGTAGGCCCGCCGACATAACCCGCACCGATACAAAGAATGGTCTTCATGATCTTTTCTCCCCGACTGCTGAGGCGGGATACTACCAAAAGATCCCGTTCAGGCAATTCCCAAAGAAAACGTTACCACCCCCTCCGTTTCCTCCAGCGAAGCGGGTGGTAAAGTCCCTTACCCCTCGGGGGTCGGTTCGCAGGAGCCGATGGCCAGAAGCGTGTCGCCGGCTTGGATCCGGGCCTCGGGACCCGGATCAAACATGGTTTTCTGCCCCGGACGGCGAATGGCCAGGACGATGCACCCTGTGGCCTGCCGGATCCGGGCCTCGGCCAAAGTCTTGTTCGCAAAGGGACTGTCTGCGGCAATTTCAATCTGCCGGACTTCCAGCTCAATACCACCGTCCTTGGCCACCAGTTCCACGAAATCCACGACGGAGGGCCGGGTCAACAGCCTGACAATATGATCCGCACCAACCACATCCGGCAGAACCACCCGGTTGGCCCCGGCGCGGTGGAACTTGCGGGCACTGTCCGGATCGTTGGCCCGGACCACAATGCTCAAGTCCTTGTTCATCCCCCGGGCGGTCAGGGTCAGGAAGAGATTGTCGGCATCGCTGCCCAACGTCGCCACCAGGGCGGAGGCCCGTTCGATGCCGGCGGCGGTGAGAAGCTCCTCTTCCGTGGCATTCCCCTGGATTACAAGAAGTCCCCGTTCCTCCGCATGTTCCGCCACTTCCTGGTTGTTCTCCACAACGACCACGTCCCTTCCCGAGTCCTGTAAGGATTCGGCTACCAGATGCCCCATGCGCCCGTAGCCGCACAGGATGGTGTGGTGGTTCAGCTTCGAGATGTCTTTTTGCATGCCTCGTCTCCCTGTAAGTAGCCCAACCTGCCGGTGGACAATCGCCTCCACTGCCAATGATGCTACAAATGCCATGGTTCCCACGCCTCCCAGTATCAGGAAGATGGTGAAGATCTTGCCCGCCTGCGATAACGGCTGGACTTCCCCATACCCCACCGTGGAAATGGTGATGGCGGTCATGTAAAGGCAGTCCAGCAGTGGCCAGTGCTCGATGATGTGAAACCCAACAGTTCCGGCCGCCACAACGGTACCCAGAAGCGCCATCCCGAATTTCAGGTGAAGTCGGGCGACAATGTTTTGTTTTTCCACGGCCGTTTTCATGGGTTGATAACGTTCCGACTACCATGCCCCCGCCATGGGTGGCAAGTTTGATTTTGCGTGATTACTTGCGAGGGGTTCTGTACAAAGCATGAGTTTCAATCTGAATGTGCTTGGCAAGGACGGAAATCGAATATTTGGAGACCCACTATGAAGCCATCGTTGATCGACACCCTGGAGAGGCAATTTGAGGTTTTGCGCCCCCGCATGCAGGCCATCAAGAAGGCCGTGACTTCCGAAATGGATGCCGGGCTCGCCGGGCGGAAAAGCTCCATCGCGATGCTGCCTGCCTATTGTGATGCCGCCAGCGGCCGGGAGAAGGGCCTTTATCTGGCCCTGGATCTCGGCGGCACCAATTTCAGGGTCATGCTGGTGAAGCTCTCCGGTGCCGGGCAGAACCCGCGCGTTGTCGCAGAGGCCAAGTACCGGTTGACTCGCGAACAAATCACCGGCTCCGGCGACATGCTCTTTGATGCCATCGCCGGGTACCTCCGGAAGTTTTTGAAGGATCAGTCCTTTTCCGCCGAAGTCGCACTGGGCTATACGTTCAGTTTCCCCGTGAACCTGCTGGGGATTGACGAAGGCATTCTCATGAAATGGACCAAGGACTTTTCCGCCTCCGGAGTTGTGGGGCGGAAAATCGTGGCGCTCCAGCGTCAGGCGCTTGTCCGGAAGGGCGTATCCAAAGTGAACATTGTCGCCTTGGCGAATGACACGGTTGGCACGCTTCAGGCCCGCGCCGCCCTGGATCCCGATTGCGGCATGGGCGTCATCCTCGGCACCGGCTTCAATATCGCCGTGCGTGTGGCCACCCGGAGGGTCCGGAAGGACACCGGTGCCTATACCGGCAAGGGCATGATCATCAATATGGAGGCCGGAAATTTCGCAAAGGCGCTTCCCTCTACCCTGTATGACCGGCGCCTGGACCGCGAATCCGGCAACACCGGGCACCAACTTGTCGAAAAAATGATTTCAGGGAAGTACCTGCCCCAACTGGTCAGGCTGCTGGTGTTGGAACTGATCCGCAAGGAGCGCCTGTTCGAGGGGCACGTCCCGGCAGTGTTTGTTGACAAGGAAACGTTCAAGGGTTGGCACATGGATGTCTTCGAGGCCGGATCTACAAAGGCGGTGCAGCAGCTTTCCCGTGAACTGTTTGGTCGCGCGCTGACTCCGGCGGAACGCCGGATCATGGCCAGGGTGACCCGCATTGTGTCCCGGCGATCCGCCCGCATTGCTGCGTCTGTGATTGTAGGGGCGCTGACCCGGGTGGAACGCCGCTCGGCAAAATGCGTGACGGTGGCGGTGGACGGGTCACTTTTTGAAAAGTATCCCGGTTACAGCAGGTTGCTGGCTCAAGCCATCCGTGAGTTGGATGGCCGTGCAGGAAAAGGTGTTCGCCTTGCCTTGACCAAGGACGGCTCAGGTATTGGCGCCGCCGTAATTGCCGCTGTTGTGAGTGCCAGCCATCAGGTCCCTGGCCGACTATGAGGAATTCTGCTTCGCGTTGAGGCTGAGGTGATTTCAACTTGATAACTCTTCCCGCGATGGCGTATTATCCCGCCCTTGTAAATCCACTTGAGCTTATCGTCCTTGGCCAAAGGGCATAAGCTGTTGATAATCAAAGCACGGAGAGGTGGCTGAGTGGTCGAAAGCAGCGGTTTGCTAAACCGCCGTACTGGTAACAACCGGTACCGAGGGTTCGAATCCCTCCCTCTCCGCCATCCTTCGCTCTGCGCCCTGAG
>CAZMSS010000248.1:0-4590 GCA_964568965.1 uncultured Verrucomicrobiota bacterium
CGTGAAACCCTGAAGGCATTGGCCACCATCGCCAGCCTGAAGGAACTGAAGAAGCGGGACTTCCTTTTCCGCGAGGGGGAACCTGGACGCGCCATTTATCTGCTCAAGCGGGGGGCGATTCAGCTCCACAAGACGGCCCCTGATGGCAATGAGGTCGTCATCAAAATCGTCCAACCGAGTGAAGTCTTTGCCGAAGTCGTCCTCTTTGAGCGCGAAAGCTATCCCGTCACCGCCGTGGCGCTGTCGCAATGCGAAGTCGTCGTCTTCCCCCGCGCCGACGTGCATCAGTTATTGGGCACCACCGCATTCCGGAACGACTTCATCGCCATGCTGATGCGCAAGCAGCGCTATTTGGCAGAGCGCATTGTCCAGCAGCAGGCCCACGATGTGGAAGGCCGGCTGCTCTGGTTCCTGAAGGAACAGTTCGGCAACATGAAAGTTGTTACACTCCCCTTCTCCAAGAAGGACCTGGCCGCGGCGATCGGCACCACCCCCGAGACCCTCTCGCGCCTGATCCTGAAGCTGAAGCGGCGAAAGATCCTGAGCTGGAGTGGCAAGACGGTCACACGGTTACAGATATAATACCGCCCCGCAGGGGCGCTAGATAAACATCGTGACGTTGGATTCGTCGGCTTCACCGAGAAATGCGCCGACGCCGCCGAGTTCGATGCCATCGACAAGCTCCTCCGGCTTGATACCCATGACGTCCATGGACATCGTGCAGGCGACCAGTTTGGCGCCCCCTGCCCTGGCTGAGGCAATCAGGACAGGCAGACTTTCGACGCGCTTCTGCTTCATCACCAACTTCATCATGGCCGTGCCCATGCCCATCATGTGCATCTTGGACAGCGTCAGGGCATCCGGCCCCTTGGGCATCATCCAGCCAAACATCTTATCAAGCATGCCCTTGCCAGCGGCCTGGGGGCCCGGCTTCCGCAGGGCATTAATCCCCCAGAAGGTAAAGAACATCGTCACCTCGCTGCCCATGGCAAGAGCCCCGTTGGCCATGACAAAGCCTGCCATGACCTTATCCAGGTCACCGGAGAAAATCACGAACGTCTTCTTATCCCTTCCCGATGCTTGAACTCCCGTCGTTTTAGCGATCGTTTCCCCTTTTTGAATGACAGCCTCGATCCTGGCGCCTTCCTTGTGAATCCGGACGATTTCGTGTCCATTTTTCAAACACCAAGCCGGGGCATCCTTGATGAAGCCCGGATCGGTGGCGCTCATCCTGAGCTGATCGCCGGGTGAAAGGCGGGCCATCTCATCCTTCAACCGCTTGATCGGACCCGGACATTGCAGGCCGCAGCAATCCACCTCTACTGTCTTTCCGCCCGACGCCGTCGCGGGAACGGCGGGTTCCTCCGCATAGGGCAAGGACGCCCGGGGCTTCTCCGGCGTCGGTTGTCCAGGCGCAACAGGCGAGTCATGATAACTTTGAAATGTAAGGGATCCGCCTGCCAGCATGGTGACTCCTGTGATCCCGCGCTGTCTCAGGAGGCGGTAAGCAAGGTAACTCCGGAATCCGACCTTGCAGTAAACGAAAACCGGCTTATCACGGGGAATCCTGTCCAGCTGCGATCGCAGTTTCCCGAGAGGAATATTCACTGCCCCGGGAATATGCCAGAGCTCGAACTCCTGCGGGCTACGTACATCCAGGATCATCCCGGCGACTGTTTTGGCAGGGAAATCCTCCGCATACCACAAGGCCAGATCGCCCTTCAGGAGATTCGTGCCGATAAAACCCGCCATGTTGACCGGATCCTTGGCTGACCCGAACGGCGGGGCATAGGCAAGCTCCAGGTGCTGAAGGTCGGCGACCGTCATACCCGCCCTGATCGCGGTAGCGAACACGTCCAGACGTTTATCCACCCCGTCGTACCCCACAACCTGGGCGCCCAGGAGTTTCCCTGTACCGGGCTCAAACAACACCTTGATATGCATGGGTGCCGAGCCGGGGTAGTAACCGGCGTGCCCGGAAGGATGCAGGTAAACCTTCAGGTACGGCCGTCCCGCTTTTATGAGTGTCTTCTCCGCGGCACCGGTGCCGCCGCCGGTCATGTCGAACACTTTGACAATCGCCGTTCCCTGAGTGGAACTGTAGGAGGTGTCGCGTCCGCAGATGTTCTCGCCAACGATCCTTCCCTGGCGGTTGGCCGGACCCGCCAGGGGAATAAGCGCGGGAAGCCCCGTAATCGTATCCGAAACTTCAACGGCATCCCCTGCGGCATAAATATCCGGGTCGGATGTCTGCAGATGGGCATTCACCTTGATCCCCCCACGAGGGCCGAGGTCAAGCCCCGCGGAACGGGCCAACTGGGTATCCGGGCGAACACCTGCTGCCAATATCGCGAAGTCGGCCACAAGGACCTTGCCATTGGTCAGTTCGACAGCGACCTGCCCTGCGGCATCGCGGAAAGAGGCGGCGGCAAGACCGAGATGCAGCACGACACCATGCTCCCCCATGTGGATTTCCAAATCCCTGGCGATCTCCCTGTCCAGAGGAGGGATAATCTGGTCGGCCATTTCCACCAGATCCACATTCAGCCCCCGCTCACGGAGATTCTCGGCCATCTCCACCCCGATGTAACCGCCCCCGATCACGACGGCGGTTTTGGCGCCCTTGTCGACCTTGGTTTTAATCCTGTCCATGTCCTCGATATTGCGGAGCACCAGAATTCCGGGGTGGTCGATACCGGCAAGGTTTGGCCTGATGGGGGTGGCACCGGGCGCCAGAACCAGTTTGTCATAGGCTTCATCGTATTCCCGTCCGGACTCCAGTTCGATGACATGCACCGATTTACGCTGACGATCTATGCCCCGGACCTCATGGCCGACCCGAACGTCGAGGTTCAGCGATGCCTTCAGACTCTGGGGTGTTTGCAGCAGCAGGCTATCGCGGTCCTTGATCACCCCGCCCACATGGTAAGGCAAACCGCAATTCGCGAAAGAAACATGCTGGCTGCGTTCCAACACGACAATTTCCGCAGTTTCATCCAGACGCCTTGTTCTAGCCGCCGCAGACATACCCGCAGCGACACCGCCAATGACTACTATTTTCACGGTCCATTTCCTTTCCAGTGACTATTTGAGAACAGGGGTTAGGGTTGAGTGGTCAGTGTTAAGTGGTCAGGGGTCAGCTTTAGTTTTCAGACTTTCTTACTAAACACTGAACACTGAATACTGAACACTCTTCCTACCCCCCCTGCTTCCTCCGGATACAATCCAGTATGGTCAGCGCGCTGGGATCCGCGATGCTGTACCAGACTTCCTTGCCCCGGCGGTCTGCCTTGACCAACCCCGCCCGGCGCATCTGGTTGAGGTGCTGGGAAATGGTCGCCTGCGGGAGCTTGAGGCGAGTTATGATCACATGAACAGGAACCGCTCCCTCACGCTGGAGAACCTCCGCCAATTTCAACCGGCACGGATGGGCCAAAATCTTCAGAGCTCCGGCCATTCTCTCGAGAAGGTCCATGGACAATTCAGGAAGGCAGGCGTCATTTGTTTTCATAGCCGAGACTTTACATCATAGTATCGCTATATGTCAATATGATGCTTTTCTTTTCCAAGCTTGCTTGGCGGGCTCTGCATGCTTACTTTTCTACCTACTTGATAAATGCAACGACTTGATTCCATATTAGGTACCATCCTGTTCGGCCTGACAGCGCTCGTCGGGGTGGGCTCCACCTGGTTCTTCGGCGCGTGGGAAACGTGGTGGTTTTGGCCGTTTGCGTCCTGCATATTCCTTGCAACGGCAGGCTATGGGGTCAGGCTCATGCTCTGTTCGGTCCTTGGCACCCGTCGCCTCAATCTCTCCACCCTCGCCTACGGCATTGCCGTCGCCTGGGCACCATTCCTGATTTATGCCCTAGTCCGGGCTATACAGGCAGATGTCAGGATGGATGCGGAAAGGAGTTTCCTGTTGCAACTCACCCCGTTTCTACTGGGGATCATTGTTGCGTCGGGGCTTCCGGAGACATGGCACCGCAAGCTGATCACGCTGATCATGGTAAATTTCGCATTGCTTGGCCTCTATGGAATTGCGAACCACTATCTGACCGGCAACTCAAGAGTCCTGTGGGAACCGGGCTTCGCCCAATACCAGGAGGGCTACCATCGGGCGACGGGCAGTTACTTCTGCCCTGATCATTTTTCGGGTTTAATGGAGTTGGCGCTAGCCATGGCCCTTTCTCTCCTGTTGGTCAGGTCATCCTCCCGTGGACAGCGGATGCTTGGTCTTGGCCTTTCGGTCATCGCCATTTGGGGCATAGCGCTCAGTCGTTCGCGCGGCGGCGGCATTGTGGCAGGGATCATCATGATCGCGGCCCTTCTGCTTTGCACGATGTCATGGCCTCTCAAAACCCGACGTCTTGTGCGTTCCGCAGGGCTCATTGGACTGGCGCTGAGCGTGTCCGCCTTCGTGCTCCTTGGCGGTCATTATGTCAAACGATTCAAGGAGTATCCCTGGACCCAACTCGAGCATTCCGACCGCTATCAAATGTCAGCCGCGGCGCTTCGCGCCTGGAAAACGGCCCCCTGGCTCGGCGTGGGCCCGGGGATGCACCCGAATCTATGGCCCCACTTCGCCGC
>CAZMSS010000249.1:0-4582 GCA_964568965.1 uncultured Verrucomicrobiota bacterium
TTTATAACTTCAGGATAAACATATCCATTACCATCATCACTCATTAAATGGGTTGATCTTCTTGTTGGATCATTAGGATCAGGAATATTTGGAGCATGTTTATCATACATTCGTTGAATCCATTCTTTTTCTTTACGATATTTTTGATTAACTGAATCAGCCCATAAAGCACGATCAGTATGCCAATAATCAGAAACTTTCCCTCCTGTCTGCATTTTCCTAACTTTGCCACCCTTGCTCATCATAGCAGTTTTGATTCCCATCTTGGTGTCATTCATTAAAGCATTCCGTTGATTGGCAACTCCGGCTTTCTGTGCAACATCATTGGCATGCCATCTGGCCGCATTTGCCTTTCCCCTTTTCTCAGCATCAATCCAGCTATTTCCATTCAGATAATCAGTAAGAGCCCCAAGAGGATCAAGAACGGTTCCGATAACACCGCCAACAATATTTTTGGTTGGATTTTTCAATGACTGATCTTCATTCAATTCGCCATAGTCTTTCTTACCAGCAGCGCCGATCTCATCAAGATATTTGGTAAACATGCTGACAAGACCCATAGCCCCACCACTGTCCACACTTTGTCCGGTTCCACCACCACTTCCGCCAGTTTTTTTAATTCCACCGGATTCAATTCCTGAATTGATAGTATTTCCGAGTCCAATAGCAACACCTCCCATATCAAGTTTTTGTCCGATCCCAGGATATTTTTTATGGACTGCAGCACGAACTCTTGCTTTTTCTGCTGAAGTTCCATGTTTGGAAACCATGGCCAGGGCGAACCGGGCATGAGAAGCGTTCGGGATAGGATATGATCCAGGTTCTTTTTTCCCTTTTTCACTTTTTGCTTTAGGCTTGTTTGCAAATTGTGACGTCTTTAAATGAGCTCTTGCAGCTCTGCTAAGTCTTGCCATATTATAAAGTGTTGGTATAATGTGTAATCAGTTCATGAAAACTATTATCAATCTCCTGGGCTGAATCATCCTTGAAAATCAAAGATAAGAACAATCCGATTAACCGGCCATTATCTGCCGGGAAATTAAATACCCATTTTTGTCCTAACCGAGATTCATAATATTGAGGATAAGAAGCTGGCCGTTCAGAAATACTTACAACGGTATTGACCTTTCCCTGGCCCATGATACAACGATAGGTTACTTCATCAAAAAAATTATCTGATTGAACCATCTCTCCATTAAGGAATGACTTATGCAGTTCCGGGTGGGGATTGATCACCAAATGAATATAACTGTCATGATAAGTGCCATAAAAATTTCTTGATGGGCCCCGGTTATGCAACCAAATCTTTGCATCACCAGCGGTAGAATAGAATTTATTCTCTACTATTACGGTCATTGTGGGGAAGAAATCCATATTCCCTACAAATGCCTTTTTAATAATGTTGTATCCGATCATAAAGGAATTGGAAGTATCTACCGGATCTTGAAAAGTTCCATAGACAACTTTCTCTTCCGGGGCGAAAAACAAAGCGATTCCTTCCCCTTTAGCGAGGTTATCATATAAAGTGAGGTAATCCTTTACCTTATTGTTGAAATCGTTACTGAGGCCTTTGATGATAGATTCTTCGGTCAATCCCATATCGTATCCCATGTGCAGCCAGGTCTTACGAATAGCATCAAACCAGACGAATCCTTCCGGGGTGATGATAACCGAATATTTTCCTTGAGCTCCATAAAACTTGGTAATGTCATCAATCCTTTCATACTGTCCTCCGATACCTAATTGAACTGGTTGGCCAACTTCATTGATCGTCATCGTCCTTTCCCCTGCCGGGATAAAACCACAGACAAGCTGTTGCCAGTAAAAAAGCCGGTCTTTATATCCAATGATATTACTGATCGGGCCTCCTTCCTTGAAAAGATCAATTTTATTTTCCGATTTAAATACCCGATAGGTGTCAATGGTTTCTCCTTCGATTTTTTTAAGGGAATACCGGACTCGTTCAGGAAAGATATTATTCAAGTCCAGATTCTCAGGAGTTCCCGGGAGCATTACCTGGCAATGTTCAGATGAATAGGAATCGTCATAAAGAAATTCTTCATAGAGGTTGGGAGTCTGGTCATGACTGATCTGATCAGCGTATTTCAATCCAGAATCAAATTGAATACCGGTACCATTAGAGTACATCCCAAAGGAACGATGTTTGGCAAAATGCCGGCCGGTTCGTAAAGCCAGGTTCATTTCACTTTGGATCGGGATGATAAAACTTTCTCCTACTGAAGCATAATTGGTTGGCCCTACTCCCTGGGTTACATACCATTGATGAACGTAATATGGGTCGGAATACACCCTTTTATAATCAAAGGCATTGATAAAACAATCTCCACCGAAAAGTTGAATCCCTGAAACAATATACCGGGTTTGCAGAATTCCATTAATTACCTTGCTGGTTTCAATGGAATTTTTGAAATTGGCATCAATGATCTGAAAGTGATTGGTAAAAATAAATTGAGAACTTCCAATGGAGAAACTAGAATTCCCGCCATAATCGGTGTTAGCTGTCCGGATATGTTGAACAATAGGAATATAGATCTTTCCCAAAGGTTCTGATATCCAATATCCGAATCCATTTCCATTCCCATCAAAGTCAAGAGTGATTGGGCTGCAGGCGCCACCTACACAGGGAACATTATAATCTTCGGTGATCGCCCACTGAGGATTGGGAATAAGGCCTCCGATGTTTCTAAAGAAGCTGGAAGGATCGTCTTCATAAATATAACTTCTGGGATTGGGATCTAATTTTGATTTTGCCGCGGATAAGATCATCGCCGTGGTATCAATCGGGGTGAACCCATCCCCGGTAACTGGATGAATCAGGCATTCTTTATAGGTCTTGGCATACATATTCCCATGGGATTCTTCGACCAGGGTTTGATTATCCATGTACCGTTTAAGGATAATGTGATCATCCATATCGATCTGGACTTCACTTCCGGTATTGAAAATCTGTTCAGGAGTGACCAGGACATAAGCATAAGGAACCCGTTTCTCTTTTGGATACCAATGATGTGCTTCATCCTCAAATGGCATTCTTTCAGCCAGGGATGAATACCTTCTACGCGTGATATAGAAATCTGAACCTACGGTATAAGCACTATCAATACTTGAATTATTCACTCGGGTCCGAACAGGTTCCAGGAATCCTTCGGAGATGATCGTCTTTTCCCGGACGCACCGGACAATAGCAAAGGCATGGATCTGATCAATGATATCGGTTAAGTCGAGGTCGTCAATGACCGTAGAAAGGATATTTCCGGCATAGACTTTCTTTCCCGAACTGGTATATTCTGTAAACAGTTCTCCATTGACAGAATCCCCATCGGTTAATCCGGTGGGAAGCATGGAAGCGATCTTAGGATATCCCCCGACAGTGGTCACATCACTCTTTATGGAAGTGGCGTTTCTTCGTGCTGGCATCATATAGTCCCCAATGAACCGGGCAAACAAGGGATTCATGTGTGTGTCAAAAGCAATAATGGCATAACGATATCGCTGTTCTCCCCAGTATCCTTTGGCATACAATCCCATATTGGGATCCTTGTAGTCATAGAAATATTGCAAGTCATGATATTCCATGATCGGTGTTCCGGCCGGAATACTACCTACTGCTTTTTGTGTAAAATATTTCCGGACTTCAATAACCGGTTTAGGATAACAGTCCTGATGAGTAATGTCATAATAACTGATTGCAGTACCGATCAGAATATCTCCAATGTTATAACTGTTCCCGGCATAGATGAATGGTCCTGTTGCCAAAGCATTTTTTGCCGTGACAAGATAATGCTGGCCAGGCATGATCGTCAAAGGATATCCATTACCATCCCGTTCAATGACCGAATTGACTACCGGGGCATTGCTATCGGTGGAATCGACAATCCCGCGGTTATCCGCACAATAACTGTGAAGCTCCGGTCGGATCGTAACCCCATCAATTTTCTGACCAATGGAAAGTTCCAACCCTTCTGTGACATTGCCGATGTTCATCCGGTATTTTAAAATACTCAGATCGGTAAAATCATTGATCACTACATTCTTTGTAATCAAATCGGTAATGGTTACAATCCCCAGGTTGAGGTTATACTTGAAATCCATAGTAAGGGCCGTGTTGTTCCCGATCTCCTGTTTAATGGACAGATAGGCCCCTTCTGAGGTATCTTTATCCTTTGCGTGGATATAAGCTAACTGGATATAGTCATAACTGGTATCGACATTTTCGAAGTTCAATCGGATTCCGCTTTGACTTACGACTTGGTGAGATTTCCCTTCAGAACCTTGATAGGTTCCCGGGGGATCGGTCAAAGGATATTGAGCAAGACTTAATGCTGAGGGAATGGAAAGGATATTGATTGGACCGACCATTTTCATCCAGGGAGTGACAAATCCGCTATTCAGTCCAAGGCGCCAGGTAATGAAATAACTTCCATAGAGAAGTCCTCCGTCAATCAGGCTATCATAGAACATACTGCCGGCTTCTGCATCCGGGGTCCAGTCCAGCATCTTTACCGGGATATACTTAACAAACTTATCCTGCTGTCTCTTATACACATCTGACGCTGCCGAC
>CAZMSS010000250.1:0-4538 GCA_964568965.1 uncultured Verrucomicrobiota bacterium
CTACACCTCTCTATTCGTCGGCAGCGTCAGATGTGTATAAGAGACAGTCACTCAGCCGGTCGGGTGACAATGAGGTGACAAGTGATCCGATCCTCGCCTTTGCCACGGTTTGCAGATGATCACAATTGACCGCACAGTCCCTGGGCATCCCATCCGTCTGGTCCAACAGCACCTCGCTGGGTATGTCCCGAATGGTGGAGGTCACCGGTGCAACCGTGACCTCGCCAATATGGGGAATGATGGAGTCACGGGTTAGAATGACAACAGGACGACTCTTGTCGGGCGCACCGAACTTGTACCAGCGGACCTCTCCACGCTTCACCCGTCACCCCACTTCTGCTCCTTCTCCCAGAGGTCGACTTCACCGGCGCCGACCGGCTTGTTGAGATACCCCTGCCGGTGCTTCTCCTCGAGCCGCTGCGTCTTGACCCGCGCAAGGGCCTGCTGGAGCGCTTCGCGCGTAAAGGCCGACCGCGTCGTGTGGAGGCTTTTCGCCGCCCTGTCCACAGCGCGCACCAAGGGGTCATCAAGTGTCATTTGGACTGTTCTCATACAGAACCCTTCATGTGTATATCTATAGCTATGATACTCAACATCATCGCCTGGTCAAGCGAAAGAGAAGACTTCATCCCTCATCCGCCAGCACCTGCCGGTAGTACTCCACATACCGCCCGATCACCGCCTCCTTCGAGAACATCGACACCGCCCGCTCCCGCGCCTGCCGCCCATGCTCCGCGATCCACTCCGGCGTCAGCCCCCCCAGCGCCGCCGCCAGTTCCCCCTCCTTGGACATATCAATCGCCAGCCCGCCACAGAAAGAAGAAGTTTGAACAGAAGGAAAGGAAGGAAACAAAGAAGACTTTTCTTTACCGCCTTCGGCGGCAAAACCAATACCCTCCCTTTCCTTGCTTTCCTTCTGTTCAAACTCTTTCCGAGCCCCGGTCATCCAGGTCATCACGGGGTGGTTGTGGGTAATCACAGGGAGGCCGGAGGCGAGTCCCTCCAGAAGGGCGATGGGCATCATCTCGAAAAGGGACGTCAGGACAAAGACATCCATGGCGCGATACAGGCCGGGCATGCGATCACGGCTGCAATCGGTCAGGATCTTGTGCCGCCCCGGGATCAAGGACTCCGCAAGGGCGATCAACTCCGCCGTGTCGCCCGTCCCGGCCCCCGCGATGAGGAGATAGGGAATTTGAACAGAAGGAAAGGGAGGAAACAAAGAAGACTTTTCTTTACCGCCTCCGGCGGAAGAACCCAAACCCTTCCTTTCCTCCCTTTCCTTCTGTTCAATTTTCTCGTTTTTCCACCTATTCGCGACATCGGATAGTCGTGAAAATTCGCGAATGAGGTAGTCGATGCGTTTGTGGTGTTTTTTGACGGCGGCGACGCAGCCGATGACCAGGGCGTCAGCCGGGATGCCCAGGGCCTCCCTAAGCGCCTGTTTTTCAGCCACGCTCGCAACCGGCCGGAAAACGGCACAATCGACAAAGTTAGGCAATGCTGTCCAGTGACGACTCATAAGACCGGAAAGACAGTTTGAACAGAAGGAAAGGAAGGAAACAAAGTTTTGGGGTTATTACCGCCTCCGGCGGAAATCAAATCTCCCCCACTTCCTTTCCTTTGTTTCCTTATGTTCAAACTCTTTTGCATTTTCTTTCCCTTGACCAGCCTCTGTTATTGTTAGTATATTTCTATATATATAGCACTAGATACCACAAGCTACACTAACAGAAAGAGACTCCGTATGCACCCTAAGTACGAACGAGCCCACAAACTTAGCCACGATGCGATCGGCGCCGCCATCGAAGTGCATCGACTGAAGGGCCCCGGGTTGCTTGAAGAGATATACGAAAAGTGCCTCATGCGGGAATTTGCCCTCCGAGGGCTTCCGGCAAAGAATCAGTTACCCATACCATTGGAATATAAAGGCATGCTCTGTGAGCAGATATTACGTTTTGACGCCATTGTTGACGACTGCCTGCTTATTGAACTTAAGGCGGTTGAGAGGGTTCTGCCGGTCCACAAAGCCCAATTATTCTCCTACATGAAACTCTTGGATGTCCCCATCGGATTGCTGATCAACTTCCACGAACCCGTGCTGAAACAGGGCCTACACCGCCTCATGCTCCCGCACGCCAATTTACCTGTTACCGACTTCTAAGCCGCAGAAACTCGTTTGAACAGAAGGAAAGCAAGGAAACAAAGAATGCTTTTCATCCCCGCCTCCGGCGGCAATACCAAACCCTTCCTTTCCTTCCTTTCCTTCTGTTCAGAATCCCCTCTTCTCTTCGATTCCCTTCACCGTCTGCTCCAGATGCCAGGGGGCCAGGTGCTGCACATAGTCGAACTTCTCCAGGAATTCCACCGGCTCCTCCGTCCCATGGGCCAGTATCTCCTTCGTCCTCAGCTTCCCCGCCTTCCGGTACCTCCGGCACAAATCCGCCAGCAACGGATCCTGCACATGCAAAATATCATACCCCTCATCCCTCAGAATCGGCCACAACCTCAGCCAGAAACTCCACTGCTCAATCTCGTAGCCACTCGTCCACCCCCACCGCCAGGTGAAGCGCGGAGCCAGCCGGGTGATGAGTCGGGTCAATTGATCTCCCCGCTTGAGGCAGGGAAGGACCATAGTGTTCAGTGTCGAGTGTTCAGTGTTCAGTGGAAGAGGAGCGGCGCAGAAGAGCGTGACATCCAGGGAGCAGTGGCTCAACGCACCCGCCGTGTCCAGCGCCCATGTCTCGATCCCACGGGCGACATGACCCAATCCCGAACTGGCAATGGCAATTTTCATATGATTTTCAGAGGAGTCAGAACGCCTTGCTGAACCTGTTTAGCATTGGCTTTTTTATCAATGTTCGAAGTTCGTTCCCCCTCTTCAGATCTCACGTCTATGGTCCAAAGTCGAATGTCCTTTATTTGAGGACTTCCCCCCCTCGGCAAAAGAACCCACCATACCGCTGCAGGCGGAGCTTGCGGGAACTGCGGTGATGGCTTCGGACAGGGGAAAGGTCGTAGTACCGGAGTAGATGACTAAACCTTCGTGAATGATCCCGTCGGCTAGTCCTTGCCGCAACCCTACCGTGTCTGCGGCTGAAACCGAAGCGGCACATTTGACCTCGACGCCGATCCGCCTGGGTCCGCGCTCGATGACCAGATCGATTTCCACGCCCGTCCCCGTCCGATAGAAATAGAACTGGCTGCCATGCCCGTTCAGCATCTCATCCGCGATCAGTTGCTCCATGACGAATCCCTCCCAGCTGCGCCCGCGCGCCGGCGAGGAGAACAAGGCCTCCGATGAATCGATACCCAGGAGGTAATGAAGGAGCCCGGAATCCCGGAGGTAAATCTTGGGGGCCTTGACCAACCGCTTGCCGATATTGGCGTGATAGGGAAGGAGGCGCCGTACCAGAAAATGCCCCTCGAGGACATCAATAGCCTTTTGAACCGTGTGATAGGAGATGCCCATGGACCGGCCAAGATCCGAGGCGTTGAGCAGCCCGCCATGCAAATGGGCCAGCATCGTCATAAACCGCCGCATCTCCTGGGGCGTGAACGCCAGTCCACTTCGGGCGACATCGCGTTCGACAAAGGTCCGGAAATAGTTGTCGAACATGAAGCGCCAGGACTCCGTGTCGGGAGCCAGGAACGCCTCCGGGTAACCGCCCCGGACCCAAAGGTGCTCCAAGGGTTCCGGCTCGACTTCCCGCACTTCGCGATAGAGGAACGGAGTCAAATCCAGGATGCCGACCCGTCCAGCCAGACTTTCTGAAATCCCTTTGACCAGTTCAGGACTGACCGAGCCGAGAAGGTAGAACCGTCCGGGCTTTTCCCGGTGTTCATCAATCAGGCCGCGCAGGACTGGGAAAAGGGCTGGGAGGAGTTGCGCCTCATCAAGCACCAGCGGCTCCGGCATCTTCCGCAGAGCCAATTCGGGATCTCCTTCAAAGATCTGCCTGGACGACCCCAGTTCCAGGTCAAAATACCGCCCCCCGATCACCGACTTTACCAACGTGGTTTTACCACATTGCCGCGATCCTAGAATCAGTACCGCAGGAAACTGCGTCCCCAACCTCAGCAACACCGAACTGAACGCCCTTGGAATCATGATTTACAATATAGAATTCTTGTTTCTATTTTGCAACAATCAAGAACAACGAACCCATCCCCGCGAGCTTCACCCGTTGCACAACCAGTTAGCAGAGAAGATTTCTCACGCGAAGCCGCGAAGGCGCGAAGAAGAGAAGTCGGGGAAAGAGAAGAGAATGTTTGGTGAATTTTCCACAATCAGGAGTACCTGATTCCGAAAAATTCACCAAACGGCTTGCCCTGCGAAGCCTTGGCGAAGCGGGGTTTCTCCTGAAGATAGGTATTGTTTGTCCTGCGGGCCCGGTGATGAATGCCTCTACTCGAAGTGCGGATGCACACTCAAAACCTCTTCCCGGAAACGCGTGGCGGGAATTTATCAATCGCGTACCCGCGATTGGGAAATACCCGCCACATTTCTTTTCCCCCTCTTCCCTTCGCGCCTTCGC
>CAZMSS010000251.1:0-4518 GCA_964568965.1 uncultured Verrucomicrobiota bacterium
GCTTCGATGCAGTTTGTGTCCAGCACGCCCCCTGCGCTTTCCTCCTTGTGGGCCAGCAGGGTCTGCACCTCGGCGGCCGACTCGTGATCCATCTGATTGATGAGGCCCTGGGCATCGGGACCGAGGTCGCGCAACACGTCGGCGGCTTCATCCGGCGGCATTTCCTCAAGGATGTCGGCCACGCGGCCGGGTTCACCTTGCGACACCAGAGTGCGCTGGAATTCAGGATTGATTTCCTCCAGAGTGTCGGCGGCGGTCTCCACCGACAGGGAGTTGAACAGGACCTGGCGATCCTTGACACCCAATTCCTCCAGGATGTCGGCCAGTTCAGCAGGATGGATGTCCGCGAGCTGTTCCTGGGAGATCTTCGAGACCCTGACCCCGCCGGGAATTCCACCCGGGGACAAAACCTGGATATGGCGCCAGGTGACGAAGGTATCCTTGAGGGTATAGTCAAATAGCCACTGCGCGAGAAAGGCGAACAGGCGCTCAAAGCGAAGTCGCCGCAGAATGCCGCGCAAGCCAACTTCGACATGCCCGAAAATGAGTTTGTTTTCGGAGTACAGCAGATGGATATCGTTTACTCGCAAGACCTGCGCGCCTGATACATCCACCACCTGGTCGTCCAAAACATCGCGCCGTGCCCAGAAGTCGGGTGCAGGTGCCTCCTCCGCGTTGTTTCTCACCACGATTTCCCGATCAGTGAGGGATTGTACGGCGGACCAGGGAAGGATCAGATGCTGCCGGCCCCGTCGGGGGGCTATTTCCAGTGAGACGGAGAGCGGATAGGCGGTTGCGGTTGAGCCGCCCACATCGTACAGGGTCGCGAAAGGACGGCTTTCATTTTCGTAGCGGACAGGACGTCCGAGCAGGGTGGAGAAATTATGGAAGACCACGACCGGCATATCATCCGGTGCCGGCGAGGCGGCCAATTTCTTCCCGTTTTGAAAAGTGTTTCCAAGCTGATTCATGGTTAGAATAGAACGCGAATACTAGGAGACGGCAAAACGGGAAACAAGAATGATTATTACAAATCGTTTTGCCCATTGCGTTACGGGGGATTTATTCGGTAAGGTGCATTCTGAATAAGACAAGCCGCGAGGAGGTTGATATGAATAAACTGGTTGCTGGCATCAAGTTGGGAATCATTGGGATGGTGGCAGGTATTCTGGCAGGGTGTGCCACCGTGCCGGGCGGAGTGGCGCCTTCATCCACGCCGCTGGAGGGCCGCAGTTATCAAATCATCGGCTATACGGAGTCCACGGACAGCCGGATCTGCCTGTTCGGTATTCTCCCGATATCACGGCATAATTCCATCCGTGAAGCCATTCATTCCGCCGCGAAGAAAGTAGGCGGTGACGCCCTCATTGAGGTCTCGGTTGAAGGGTACACCCAATACTGGATTCTCTTCAGCCGGAACGTCACCCGTGTGGAAGGCATTGGCATCCGGTTCACGAAGTAGGGTGTCCCACCGTTCTGGTTTACAGACCGAAGAACGATTTCTTTGTGGATTTCTCGAGCAGAATGTCGATTTTCCGGGTCTCGCCCGCCTTGACCCGGTAGTACTGCAGGCTGGCTGTGTAGCCCGGAGCCTCAACGATCACCTTGTGGTTTTCATGGGGCGCAACCTCGACCCGCCCGGCTTTGATGGCATTACCATCCACCGTAATGGTTGCGTTTTTGGGTGAGACACTGATCTCAAGAGCCCCCTTGTCTGATATGACACTTTTTTTCACCACGAGTGGCGGCGGATTACTCGCGCTGGTGGACACGCTGGAGTCCGGCGGCTTCGACGTTGCCGTTTGTACAACGGGTATTTTGACCGCCTCTCTTTCCAGGGGCGTCACAATCCATTCGCGTCCCCCGGCGCTGGTCAGCGGCACCGTTTCAATGCGAGGCTTGGAGACCACCTCTCCTTCAATCAAAATGGAGGACGAGCTGTTCGCGGAGTGTACGGGGATCTCGAACTCCTGCATAGCGTCGCGGGCCAGCAGGAGCTTGTCCTTGATTTCCGGCCCTGATATCCGGACTGGCTCGCCGGCCTGGTTGATAACCCTCAACACAAAGACCTGTTGCCGCCCCGCCAGGGCCTCGCGCAGAAGCTTAATTTTTCCAGAGAATACCTGTTCGGCAGCGGGTGCATTCAAGATCTCACCCACCGTTTTGAGCCGCTGGGCGCGTCTATCGAGAGGATCTTTCTGCGCCAGAACTTTTTCAATTAATTTTTCAAATTCCACAAGAACTGAGTCACGTTGGACTTTGAATTCGGGATTTGCCATGACGGATGGGGGGAGACCCGCCAGGAGTCTGACTCCGTCGACGCACTCGGACAAATCTTCCTTCCGGATATGTCCACGCAGTTCGCCGAGCGTTGTGCCCGCCTCAAGCAGGACTTTACGTTGGACGGCGAGAGCCTGATTCTGCCGGGTCTGAAGGGCTGCATACCGTTCTTCCCCCTGAGCCAGCAGGGTGGTGAGCGCTTTCTTTTCGAACCGTTCCGGGACTTGTGCGATCAATTCGGCAAGGGCCTTTTGTGCCTTCTGGCCGTTATCGGCCTGGTCGGCATCAAACGCCGATTTGGCCTGCCGGGCAAGGCCCTGAGCCTGGGCAAGATACTTGGAGAAAATGGCGTCTTCCGAGGACTGGAGGGCGTTATTCATGGCATCCCGGCGTTCCTTAAACTGCGGCTCGGTCAATCCCAGGATGTTGGCGTCCGCGGCCAGGGTCTCCCACTCCTTGAGAAGTGCGGCGGCGATTTCTGGTTTTCCGGCTTTCAGCGCTACATCAAAGCTGCGTGTGAATTCTGCGGGCAGGCTTGCTCCCGCCTTCAATATGAGCCGGCACTGCTCATCAATGCGTTCGCCCAGTTGAGGATAGCGTTGCCCCGTTTTGACGGCCTCGTTATACGCCTGTCGCAAGGCCTGGACAGAGGCCGCGGATGGAGCGGGACTCTTCAATTTTTCCGTGGTCTGTTCGATGGCATGGATGGCTTGTTCCAGGCGTTCGGCCAGAGTGGAGGTTTGCCGGTTCATGGCCTGATATATCAATCCCCCGACGAGCCCCAGCACAAGAAGTCCGCCAGCGGCCACCGCGCTCGTGATGATCAGGCGTTTTCGCCGTTTCCGTCGTTCCGCCTCCGCTTTTCCGGCGGCAAGCAGACCTGCGGGGGCGAGTTGGGTGGCCTCCAGATCGTCGAGCGGGCGTGTGGCCGAGGTGGCGCCTGGTTCGGGCGGATGCAGCACATCGTCTTCGGCAAACGAATGCAGGGTGGCATTCGTCATCTCCATGTTGGACTCATCCGCATCGTCATATCCCTTGCCGGCCAGGATATTTTCGATGTCCTGCTTCATCCGGGCCGCACTTTCATAGCGGTCGACGGGACGGGGAGCGAGTGATTTCAAAATCACGGTTTTCAAACGCGGGTATTGGCGGAACGCATCGCTCTCGAAGGTCAATTCCAGCGGTTTACGCAACCTTTTCTGGAAGGCCACCCAGGCGGAATTCAAGTCCGTTGGGAGTCGGTCATACACCGGCCGGCCGGCCAGTGATTCATAGAGGCACAGGCCGAGTGCATAGAGATCCGACTGCGGCGATCCGCGATCCCCGCCCGCTTCGGCAAATTCGGGCGGCATGTAATCCAGGGTGCCGGGCACGCCCCCGACCGTAACGGTTCCGGACACATCCCGGGCCACGCCCAGGTCGAAGATCTTTCCCTTGTCCGGCTGCCCCAGCGGGGCGTACAGATTGCCGGGCTTGATGTCCCGATGGATGATGGGGCGCGAGTTCTCGTGCAGGAACTGGAGCGCCGACAAATAGCCAATGAACAGCGGGATTGCCTCCGATGCCTCCAGCCTGCCCTCGTTTTTCAGCCGCGTGCGCAGTGTCCAGCCGGGCATGCCTTCCAGAAATTCGAGGATCAGGAAATATTGCTTTTCCCCCGCCGTGCCCTCGACAACCATGAAATCCACGTATTTGCAGAGGTTCGGGTGGGGGTATTGCTGAAGGATCTTGGCTTCCTTGATGAAGCGCTCGGACTGCTTCTCGGCAAAAAGATGCTTCACGGCAACCAGTGAGCCGTCGGAAATCTTCCGTGCCTTGAAGACCTCGCCGAATCCGCCGCGGCCCAGCACCGCGAGCAGTTCATACTCATCCTTGTTTTTGTGCCGGATCCGGCGCGCCCGGATTTTCCGGAAATCCTCCAGCATGGCGGCAAAAGACTGGTAGCGATGCTCTCGTTTCGCCGCCAGACATTTTGCCACAAACGGCTTGGCATTGCTCAAAACCCGGAACACGCCCGGCCGGAAGGACGGTGCGGGCGCCGCTCCATCCTTCCACCGGTTCAGGTATCCAATATGAGCGGAGTCTCCCAGCGGCTCAAAGGGAAGCGTTCCGGCCAGGGCCTGGTAGAAACAGACCCCCAGGCTGAAGATGTCCGACAACTCATCCCCGCGAAAGCCCGGGATGGCGATGAAATCAGGGGCCATGTAATCGAACGTCCCCCTGTCTCTTATACACATC
>CAZMSS010000252.1:0-4483 GCA_964568965.1 uncultured Verrucomicrobiota bacterium
TCGGTAACGATTCCGGTGGCCCCTAGCCGGAATGCTCACGCATTCCGCTCCAAGAGGGAATTTTGAGCTTCAATTGTCCCGACAACCAATAACAGATAACCTGTCTTGCGTCCCCTTGCCCGATGAAGTTGATCGCGTAAGGGTATCCGACTAAGTGGGCCGATTAAGGGTGCGATGAAGTGCTCGATGAAGTGTTTCAGGCTCTGCCATTCCTGCCCTTTACCCGCCTGCAACGCTGCGCGTAGCACTGTCGTGAGATGAAAGGGTGACGGGGACAGTCCCTGAAAGCTTTCCCGACAAACCGCACAGCAGCAAACAGAAATACCGGCTCACAGCGAAAGGTATCGTCGTCCTGAGCGCTATGCAAGGACGTCGGTTCTCACGCTGAGGGACGTCGAGTTGGCACACCACGCTAACCCGTCCGCGACGGTGCGGCGGGCCTTCGCTGTGCATAGCGGGCCACAGCCTGACTGCGGGAATGCACCTGGAGTTTCTCGTAGATGCGGCGCGTGTAGGTGCCAACCGTCTCGATGCTGATGTTCAGTGTGTTGGCGATCTCCTTGTACATCCGGCCATGCGCAAGCAGCTCCAGCACTTCGCTCTCACGGGGCGAGAGACCGTCGATCCTCGCCGAGGGGCTGGCGGGCAGGGCCTGGAAGTGCTGCACGACCTTCCGGGCAATGTTGCTCGTCATCGGGGATCCCCCGGCATAGACCGAACGGATGGCCGTGAAGAGTTCTTCCCGCGAGGTTCGCTTGAGCAGATATCCGCTGGCTCCCGCTGCCAGTGCGCTGAAGATATTGTCGTCATCCTTGTACACAGTGAGCATGAGGAACTGGGTCGCGGGCAGCAGCGGCTTCAGACGGCGCACGCACTCAATCCCGCTGAGGCCCGGCAAATTGATATCCATCAGGACCACGCCCGGCTTCTCATCTGGGATGCGCGGCAGCGCTTCCTCGACGCTGCCGTAATCGCCCAGGCACCGGAAGCCCTGCTCGTGCCGGAGCCAGTCCGTCAGGATCCGGCGGGCCGCCTCGTCATCATCCACAATAGAAACGGTGATGGTCACATTCTGTGTCTTTCTTCTCATAGTATGTGCCTTGCCTACGAAGAATGCATGTCCCCAGTTCTTGGTACACGGAAAGTGATGCACGTGCCGGCGCCCGGCGAGCTGGTCATCTCGCTCTGCCCCCGGATCTCCTCCAGCCGGTGCTGCATGTTGGCAAGCCCGTTGCCGCCTGCGGGCCGGGCAGCAGGGGACGCCGTGCCGGCCGTCGCCACAGGCAGCCCCCGGCCATTGTCCGCCACTTGCAGCACCAGCTCGCCCGCGGTCAGCTCCAGCGTGAAGCGGACCTCACTGGCTTGTGAATGCCGGACGATATTGTTCAGCGCCTCTTTCAGCGCGAGAAACAGGTTATGCCTCACTTCGGCGGTGACCGGAAGATCAGGCAATACCAACGGCATGTTCAGGTTGCAGCGAATGCCGGAGGCCTCCAGAAATTCCTGGGCATAGCCTCCGAAGTAATTGGCTAGGCTCGCGAGCGTGTCGTAGCGCGGGTTAACGGCCCAGACGATCTCGTCCATGGCCTCGGTGAGGGTGCGCACATTCTGATTGATCGCGACAAGATTGGCGGCGTCCTGCGGCCCGCCGGCCGGCTGGCTGAGCATGTTGAGGCGCGTAAGGCTGGCGCCCAGGTTGTCATGAATGTCGCGGGCGATGCGGGCCCGTTCCTGCTCCAGGACGTGCTGCCGTTCAAGGTGTTCGAGTCTGCGACGCAAGCGGCGGCGCATTTCCAACCACCCCGCTCCGCCCGCCAGCACCCCCGCCGCGAGCCAGCTCAGGAGCCGGAACCACCAGGTTTGCCAGTAGAACGGCGCAACGGTGCAGTCCACCGATGCCCCTGTCTCGTTCCAGACTCCTTTGTTGTTGCAGCCGATCACCTGGAACCGGTAGTGGCCGGGCGGCACCCGGTTGAAATGCGCCACCCGGTGGCGCCCTGCGTCACCCCAGGCTTTATCCAGTCCTTCGAGCCGGTAGCGGAAGCGCACGTTCTCCCGACCGGTGAAGCTTGTCGTTGCGAACTCCATGCTCAGTTGGCGTACGCCCTTGCCCAAAGGAATGGCATTCGTCATCCGGTGCAGATCCAGCGGAGGCACCGTGTCGCCGCTGTTTTGAAGAGTGCAGTCGTACGCCGCAACGACCTGGCCGTTGACGGTCACGCGTTCGATCACAACGGCTGGAGGCGGATACTCAATGCAGCGCTCAGGATGAATGACGGCCAGTCCGCCCACCAGCGGCATCCAGAACGCGCCCGTCCGGGTTCGTACCGCTCCTGGCCAGGCGTCTCTGTTGGCTTGTAGCACGGGCCAACCTTCGTCGCTTCCGCACAGCACGGCCCGGACTCTCTGAAGTTTTCCGGATGCCACTGCCTCCAGTTCATCCATTTTGACACGAAAGATGCCGCGATCCCCGGCGCACCAGAGCCATCCGCGGTCATCCGGCAAGATCTTGGTTACGACTTCTTCGGGCAGTCCCTGCTCCAGTCCGAACCGATGGAAGCTGCTCTTCCTCAGCCGGCCGAGGCCGTGGGCGGCATATCCGATCCAAAGGCTTCCATCCGGCGTTGCCAGCAGAGATCGGATTGATTCGGGAGGCGAAAGTGTCCTTGGCGTCTCATTCATCAGGGCTTCCTCGCCGGCGCGCAGCAGCAGTCCTTTCCTTGTTGCGGCCCACACCGCGCCCTGCGCATCCTCTGCCATGGCGCAAACAGAGTCGTCGGTGGAGGGTGTCGCTATTGTGAATAACCTGGTGTGGCCGTCGCGTAGCCGGGCGAGAGTGCCGCGCCAGGCCTGCCCGATCCAGAGATCGCCGTTCGAGCTTGGAAGGAGGGTACTGATCATAGCGGTCGCCAAAATGATGGGGTCGCCCGCTTCGGTGAACTTGCCGTCCCTCCAAAGAAACAGGCCGCGGCTAACCGTGCCAATCCACACCCCGCCGCGCGGGTCCGCTGCCACGCACCTGGCCCCGCCGCCGAGCCAGCCATGTTGCTCGTCCATCCGCTCCCATGCTGCTCCTTGCCAGCGTGTCAGCCCGTATGCCCCGGCCGCAAAGCGGACCCCGTTGGTATCCTCGGCGAAGGACGTTACGCTGTCCGGCGGCAGGTTGGGCAACGGGTTCACCAACTCGATTGTCCGAGGCCTGATCTGAATGAGCCCGGCGCGCCGGGTGCTGACCCAGATATTGCCTTCGCAGTCCTGGGATAGATTCATGATACCAGGGCATTCAACCGTCGACCGCTTGAAACTGCGTCCATCGTGGCAGAAGAGCGAGGCGGGCGGAGTCGTGCCCACGGCTGCCGCCACCCAGAGCCTGCCGCCCTGGTCTTCGAACAGCAGTTTGACATTCCCGGCCGGAACGCGGCCGAGCGGCTCCAACGGGCGGCCCTCCTGGCAGTTCCAGATTTGCTGCCCGTCGCTTATCCAGACGCCGCCCCGGCGTGCTGTGGCGATTCGGGGCCGGGGCGCGGCGTGGTCCAGCGTCAGCAATGTCACAAGGTGCCCATCGCGCACTACACCCACGCGGCGCTCTCGGATGAACCAGATTTGGCCGCTGGGGTCGGCGGCCAGCCAGACCGGATCCTCGCCGGGCATCCCGGTGGCGGCGTCAATCAGTTGCACCTGTGCATCCTTGATCCTGGCAAGCGGTCCGCTGGCGTAGGAAAGCCAGATGGCTCCTTCGCCATCCTCGGCTATCGATACGGGATTGACAGGGGGAAGGCCGTCTTTGGCGGCAAATAACCGGGTCGCCTCGCCATCCACACAGGCAACGGCTCCGCTATCTTTCGCAAGCCAGAGCCGTCCCCGCCGGTCTGACAGGACGAGCGACGTCACCAGGCCGGGGAGGTTGGCTTCGGAGACCTGCTTGACCGACACGTACTGTTCCCCGTCGAATCGGAATAATCCCGCCCGCGTGGCCACCCAGAGATAGCCATCCGGCCGTCGCAGGGCGCCGACCACGGTGTTGGCCGCCGTACCGTCGTCCACTGTCCACTGGTGGACGAAGAAGGAAGGCCCCTCGGAATCCAGCTCTGGCGCGTTGGAGGCGCGAACGGCCGTCGGCACAAGGAGCCAAAGGCTCAATGCCAGCCGCAATCCGACCGCTCGGGGATAGCAGGATGACGCACTCATGAGCCCACGATAGCAGGGCGGAGGGATTTTGGGAATGCGAAACCCTCCAACTATGGGCGTGATGCCTTTGCCGTCGGCCCCGAAAGGTACAAAGAGATCGCCCCGGCGAGATAGAGCGGAGTATGCAGGAGGCCATGATCCAACGCTTTGTACCGAGTTTTGGTGACATGCGGACCAAGGGAGGTCTCTGTTAAGATATGGCGTGTCATCGGGAAACTCTTTGGAACCTGACTCAGAACAAGCTGCCAGTTCCAGGTTTTCCGGGTTACAAGGCGGTCCTGATGCGAACAAATAC
>CAZMSS010000253.1:0-4483 GCA_964568965.1 uncultured Verrucomicrobiota bacterium
GCACTGGTGTGTGTTCGTGTAACGGAGCATCAGCTCCAGCTTCCGCATGTCTCTGCGGCGCTTCTCCTCAAGGGTCGGCAGCATGTCCCGCAGTCGCTTGAGGTCACCTTTCTCGACCAACGAAGTGGTATAGCAGCGGGAGCCGGCCAGGATTTCCCGCTCAATTAGTCCACACCGCTCGTAAAGTCCCATGCAGGTGTGCACGGTGATCTTGTTGTCGGTGGAGTGGATCCGTTCGCCCCATTCATCCAGCGAGCAGGCCTGGGGGCCTCCCTTCAAGATTGCGCGTACTTCCTCCCATACTCCCGTGATGACGGAGGGATCGGGATTGGAGCCATCCAGGAAGAACTCCTGTGTCCGGACATCGGCATAGTTATACAGCAATTCGCAATGCGATAGCTTGCCGTCGCGGCCGGCCCGCCCGACTTCCTGGTAGTAGGCCTCGATGCTGCCGGGAACGTCCCAGTGGATGACGAAACGCAGATCGGACCGGTCCACGCCCATGCCAAAAGCGTTGGTGGCGACGACAACGGGATATTCCCCGCCCATGAACCGTTCCTGTGCCCGGCTGCGTTGTTCGTCATTTAACCCGGCGTGGTAGATGAGGTGCTTGATCCGCTCCTCGCCCAACATTACGCCCACCCGCTCAACCTGCTTGCGGGTGCTGCAGTAAATGATGCCCGTCGGGTAGCTGTCCATGATTTTGGCGATGCGGTCCATCTTCTGGCTATGGGTCGAGACATGGCTGACAACGAGGCGCAGGTTGTCGCGCCTGAACCCGCTCACAAAAACCTTCGGGGTAGGGCGGCCCTCCTGTCCAAGCCCTAATTGCTTGGCAATATCGTCCCGGACTTCCTGTGTGGCGGTGGCGGTGAGGGCCATGATCCGGGCGCGGGGCATTGATTTGACCACGGCCCCCAGCCGGATGTAGTCCGGCCTGAAATCATGGCCCCACTGGCTGATGCAGTGGGCTTCGTCAATGGCCAGCAGCGACACATTCAGCTCCGCCAGCAGGGCCTGAAAGCCCTTGTTGCGGAAACGTTCAGGCGCAACATAGACCAGCCGCGTTTTACCACTCCGCAGGTCAGCCACCCGTTCGGAGACCTCTTCCGCCGTCAGTGACGAATTCAGGCTGGTCGCGGGAAGCCCCCGTTCCGCCAAGCCGTCGACCTGGTCCTTCATCAGGGAGATGAGCGGCGAGACCACCACGGTGATGCCCTCCATCACCATGGCGGGGAGCTGAAAGCACAGGGATTTACCCGCTCCGGTGGGCATCACCACGACGGCGTCGCCCCCGTTGAGCACAGCTTCGACCGGTTCCCGCTGCCCCGGCTGGAACGCCGGGAATCCGAAATGGCGCGACAACAGGGATTCGAGGGAAATTGGAGATGATTGAGTCATATGTGTTAAAGGGCGGCATAATTACCATTGTCATCTTAAAATTAAAAGTAATTAGTAAGAGGACATTCCCCTGGGGGGCGCATATTACTTCTATAGGGCTCTTGGCTTGCATCAAGAAATCAAAGGCTTCAAGAAATTTGAACAGAAGGCCGCGAAGTCCGCAAAGGTATTGTGATTTCCGCCTCCGGCGGTGATCATAATTCTTAACTTCGCGCTCTTCGCGTGCTTCTGTTCAAACTCTTTTCTTGAGAATGAGCAAGAACTCCTGCAGTTCTCACATGCGCCCCCAGGGAATGTCCTGTCAAGTGTGACCTTGACGGGGGCGGTACACCGCCTGTTTAATGAACGGCCATGAGTGATCATCGTAAATCAGCAGGGGTGGTGGGCTTGGCCGTGATGGGCTCCCGCATTCTGGGGCTAGTGCGGGAGGTTGTTATTGCCGCGATGTTCGGGTCGGGGAAGTGCTTTGACGCCTTCCTGGCCGCATTCCAAATTCCCAACCTGCTTCGAGACCTCTTTGCCGAGGGCGCCCTTTCCACAGCGTTCACCACAACGTTTACCAAGACTCTTGAAAAGGAAGGGGAGCCGCCCGCCTGGCACCTGGCCAGCCTGCTGTTCAGTGCCATGATCGTGATCATGGGCGGTATATGCGTGGTGGGGATCGCAGCCAGCCCACTTCTGGTCCAGATCACGAATTTCGGGTTCCATTCCATTCCCGGGAAATTCGAGCTGACCGTTACCCTGACCCGGATCCTTTTCCCTTTTATCATGTTTGTGTCATTGGCGGCAGTTGTCATGGGAATCCTGAATGCCCGTTTCATTTTCGGCCTGCCAGCCTCGGCTTCGTCCGTGTTCAACATCGTTTCCGTGGTGAGCGGCGTCCTGTTGGCCTATGTGTTTGATCCGCAAGCCAACTGGCGCCATCCCATCTTTACGGAACGGGCTTTGTATGGCCTCACCCTGGGAGTGCTGCTGGGTGGCCTGGCGCAGTTGGCAATGCAGTTGCCTGCCCTTTGGAGACTGGGGTATCGATTCCGGTGGCAGCTGGATTTCAGGAATCCCCGCCTGCGCCTGGTCTGGGCACTGGCCTGGCCGAGCATGATTGCCGGCGCGGCCGTGCAGATCAACGTGCTCATCAACGGAATGTTCGCCTCGGAGATCAACGGGGCGCGCGGCTGGTTGAACTGCGCCTTCCGCCTGATGCAGTTTCCCATCGGGATTTTCGGGGTTGCGATTGCCACCGCCACATTGCCGGCCGTGGCGCGGCTCCACGCCCGTGCCGATATGGGCGCGGTCGGGAAAACCATTGAGGAGTCGCTCCGGTTGGCCTTCTTCCTCACCATTCCCGCCACGGTGGGGTTGGTGGTTCTGGCGCCCGACATTATCCGGGTGATTTATGAACACGGAAGATTCACCTCCGCTGATACAATACTGACTGCGGATGCCCTTCGGGCGTATTCCGTCGGATTGTCGGGCTACGCGGCAATCAAAGTCCTGACACCCTGCTTTTACGCACTGGACCGGCGCCGTACCCCGTTGATGGTCAGCCTCGTGGGGATCGGGCTCAACCTGGTGCTGAACTTCACGCTGGTGAAGTATCTGCACATGGGGCATGTGGGGCTGGCGGCCAGCACGGGGTGTCTCGCACTGGTGAATTTCCTGCAACTGGCCCTATATCTCCGGAGTGATGTCGATTATGGAAGCGTGAGCCGGTGGTTCCGATACGCCCTGGCAGTCGGGTTGCCGGCGCTGGCCTGCGGCGTGAGCGTGTACTATCTGAAACACTGGCTGGCCGGTTTCGGGCAGACCTTCCTCTGGCTGGTTGGCGCCTTGTCCGTGGAAATTGCCGTCGGCGGAATGGTGTATGCCGGGCTGACCTGGGTTATGAAAGTGCATGAAACCCGTACGTTTGCAAACATGCTGCGCCGGAAAGTCAGTGGAGTATGAGCAAACCTTTAATCCATGGACAGTCGAGGCAGGAACTTGGTGACGTCTGCAAGTCCCTGGGGTTGCCTGCTTACCGGGCCGGCCAGATCTGGACGTGGCTTTACGGGCAGCGTGTGTCCGACTGGGCGGAGATGAAGAATCTCCCGAGTGCCCTTCGTGAAACGCTGGCCAACCAGTTCGACATCGGGTCCGTCAAGCCGGTCAAGGTTGAGGGCGCGCCGGCTGGCACGCGGAAGATCCTGATCGGACTGCGCGATGGGGAATGTGTGGAGGAAGTGCTGATTCCGGCCGGTGAACGGAGGACGGTGTGCGTGTCCAGCCAGGTCGGCTGCCGGTTTGCCTGCGCGTTCTGTGCCAGCGGGAAGGGCGGCTACGTCCGCAACCTCGAGGCCGGGGAGATCATCGGCCAGTTCCTGCTGGCGTGGAAGGAATACGGTGAGCGCCCCTCCAATATTGTTTTCATGGGAATGGGAGAGCCTTTCGATAACTATGAGGCGGTGCTCAAGTCGATCCGCATCCTCAATGACCCGGAAGGGATCAATATCGGCGCGCGCCACATGACCGTGAGCACAAGCGGAGTCGTTCCCGGCATCGAGCGACTGGCGGGCGAGGGGATCCAGGTGGAGTTGTCGGTCTCGCTGCATGCCCCCGACGATGAGCTGCGGAGCCGCCTGATGCCCGTCAACCGCAAGTATCCGATTGCCGCCTTGATGGCTGCCTGTGGGCGCTACGTTGCCGCCACGAAGCGGATCATCACGTTCGAATACACCCTGATCCGGGGGGTGAATGACAGTCATCACCATGCCCTGTCTCTGGCGAAGTTGTTGCGCCCGCTCTCCTGCCGCGTCAATCTCATCCCCCTGAGTCCGGTTGAGGGGTTCGAGGGGCAGGCTCCGGCGGCGGGCACGGCGGAGCTGTTTATCGAGGTGCTCGGCCGTGCCGGCATCAATGCGACCACACGTCTATCCAAGGGAACAAACATTGACGCTGCCTGCGGGCAGCTGAGGCTTCGTTCAATGTCTCTGAAATAACCACTCAAATACAGATTCACCACCTTCGCTTGGTTCTATCACCCACAAGTCGGGAAGAGTTTTTAACCACTGATTGGGAAATGAAGAAATCCAGAGGGAACCCG
>CAZMSS010000254.1:0-4462 GCA_964568965.1 uncultured Verrucomicrobiota bacterium
GCCGGGACCTCCACCCAAGCCGCCACCGGAAGTAAGCACCTCCGGCCTGTAATGAGGGGCTGCACGGAATGATCGTACTCCACATCGGAGCCTTGTTTCTGGCTCTCGGCCTGACCCCCTGGCTTCTGGCCCGGCGACTGGCACCCACCCGTGACACGGTGGGCATCCTGGCCTGCTGGGGGGCGATCATGGTGGGGTTGAATATCCTGATCCCCGTCACCCTCCACCTGCTGCACATCCAGATCACGGCGACCACCCTGTCGGCCTCGCATCTGATCGCGGGGCTGGTGGCGGTCGCGGTGTCGCGACTTGGCCCGCGGAAGGCGCTTGAACCGCTGCCCCGCAGCGTCCTTCTCTGTTCCCTGCTCTTCGCGACGCTGGTCATCCCCGTCACACATATCGCCGGCATTGACACCTACAAGTGGCAGGACCTTGCCGGGAATCTGGCGGTGGAGGGCCGGATCTCGTGGTTCATTCACCCGCTCTCACTCCTCGGCTTCACCCCCCGCTCCTATTCCAGCGCCCAGCCGCTCGTGCTGGCCACCATTGAGATGATGGGCCACACGGGAGTGGACTGGGGCTTTTATATCCTGTCGCTTACCTTCGGGCTGACGGGGCTCGCCGGAGCCTGGCTGCTGGGTCGACGGCTGCTCGGCTCCGACCGGCTCGCCGGCTGGTTCGCCTTCTTCTACATCTTCTCCCCCGTCTTCATGCGCTACAATTACTGGGCCACCGGCCGCGGGCTTCTGCTCGCCCTCCTTCCCCTCTACCTGCTCATCCTCCTCCGCCTTGCTTCACCCTCAAATCTAAAATCCGCAATCTGCAATCTGCATTCCTTCCTCCTCCTCACCGTCCTTCTGGCGCTGTCCCATAAGGCCGGCCTCATCGGGGCCATTCTCATCCCGATGGTGTTCCTTGCCTCGCCCGTTCTCGTTCTGCTGCGCGGCCGCTGGGGTCTGTTGCTGGGGCTGCTGGCGGTGCTGGTGATAGGATTCAGCCTCACGGGCGGCGATGCGGTGACCCTGGGGTATCGCCTGCTGACGCGGTTCGGATGGCTGGTGCCGCTGGCGGCCCTTGGACTCTACGCCGCGCCCGGACAATTCATATCCCCGGCCGCAAGGGCCATGCTGGCGGGGGGCTTTGCGACCCTGGTCCTGTCGTGCACGCCCGACATGTATGGGGCTCTGCTGGCGCTGCCGTTTGTCACCACCCTTGCCGCTACGGGACTTGCCGCGCTGCCGGCTCGTCCCATCCCGCCCCTCATCAAGATCCTCACCGTCCTGACAGCCCTGGTCATTGTGGCCAACCAGGCCAAGGATTCGCCCGGCGAATCCGTCTACCGAGCCGCCCTCTTCCTCGAGCAGTACGATCCGGAGGGGCCCTACAGGATTGAAGCGCCGGGCAAGACTCGTCCCCGGATGCAGGCCTATGTTTCCGGCTGCCCCCGTTTCGCGGTTGGCTCGGGAAGCGCCCGGGATCCGATCGTGGCCCGGCCGCCGCAATGGACAGGCACGCTCGCCCTTGATGCCCGGCACTGGATCGACTATTTGCGGACGATGATTGGCCTTCGCGGCGCGAGTACTGACTGGTATGGAAGCGGGGACAAGGTGTATTACGTGACCGTCGCCAGCGAAGGAACCGCCCCGCCCGACGCCAAACTCCTGTTCACCCACGGCAACGTCAAAGTGTACGGGCCACGTTTTTAAATATCCTCCGTAATCGTGATCCCCTCACGGAGCAGGAGATTACGATCAGGATATTTTGCGGGAGGCCCGGGCCTGAAAAACAAAAAACGCGGGAACCGACCTTTCGGCCTGTTCCCGCGAAATCATCCCCGTGCTCTGATGAGCACGACTGGACTACCGGCGTCCGCCGCCACCGCGACGGTCCCGATCGCCGCCGCCGAAGCCACCGCCACGGCTGCCGCCACGATCACCACCGCCGAACCCGCCGCCGCCAACGCGCGGAGCCTGGGGCCGAGCCTCGTTCACCGTCAGCGCACGGCCGTCAAGGTCCATGCCGTTCGTGGCCGCAATGGCCGCCGCCGCCTCAGCGTCAGTCGTCATCTCAACAAAGCCGAAGCCCTTGCTGCGACCCGTCTCGCGATCCATGATCACGTCCGAGGAAACAACTTTGCCATGAGCGGAAAACACCTGTGACAGGGATTCGCTCGTGACGCTATAACTCAGGTTGCCGACATACAATTTCTTACCCATCTCTCGATTCCTTTCTTTCCAACTGTTGGACCCCTTCTTTCTCTTTCCGGTTCCTGTGGAAAGGGGTTCAACTCGAACCCTTCGGCCTGATGGCACCACGCCTGCGGCGCGGCACCTCGGACCGACCCCATCAGCGCCCGAACATCGTTCGCCTCCAGGTTAGGAAGATCGAAAAGAAACGGCGCGAAGTGGTTTTCATCCCACCTCCATCCGACTCATTCGACAACCAAATTGCATGCATACTACCGAAATCGGTAACTGAAGTACATAAGTATCATCATTTCTAAATTCAAGTGAAATTCGAGGGGGTACAGCCCGGCCAAAGTGCCCATGATATGGTTTAGCTACCGGGGGAATAGGCGGCCGCACTTCTTGCATTCCATGACGGAGGATATGCCGGTGATCGAGCCGCTGCAGTCGATGTCGTCGCGGTGAACCAGCTCCGGGGCGCCGCAGGTGGGGCAGCCACTGCGACGACGATGCTCGTCCTTGCGGGCCTCCATCAGCTCGGTATCGTGCTGCTCGATGACCTCGCAGGCACGGTCAAAGATCTCGTCGGAAACCTGGATCTGGATAAATTCGAGTCCATCCTCCTCAACCGTGTGTTGTTCATGGGGAACCCCGCCGCGCTTGAGCGCATCAAGCGCCAGCGCCGCATCAGCCGGATCAGAGTAGGATGCCAGTAAAGCCATCCCGCATTGATGCATATCCCGCCACCTCGCTCAAGCAGATTATGAACATAAGGAAACGAAGGAAAGAAAGGGGGGTCTCGTGCCGCCGAAGGCGGCAAAATATCAACACTCTTCGTTTCCTTCCTTTCCTTATGTTCGCGAGTCTTGAATTCAGTCCAGAAACTTTGTCATCTCGGACGGGCTCATCCGGACACGGGGCCGGGGGGATTGGGCGGCGGGCCAGCCTATGGTGATGATGGCCTGGGGAACGATGGTGGCGGGCCAGCCGACGAGCTTCCGCACGACCTTGGGGTTGATCCATCCGATCCAGCAGGACCCCAGCCCGAGCTCGGTCGCCTGCAGAACGGCATGTTCCCCGGCAATGCCCAGGTCGAGCAACGGGTACTCCACCCCCGAGACGGCGGGTGCCAGCGTGTGGGTGATGAAGGATTTGGCCATGCCCATCACCAGAAGCACCGGCGCGTCCGCCGCCCACTTCATGCCCAGCCCGGGCAGAAACCCCTCCTCCACAAGCCGGTGGCGGGTCACCGCCTCCGTCGCCACGGCGAACCGCCAGGGTTGCCGGTTACAGGCCGAGGGCGCCAGTCGCGCTGCCTCAAGGATCTGATCCACCAGCTCCCGCGCGACCGGATCGGGCTTGTATGCCCGGCAGCTCACGCGTTTCGCCACCAATTCCTGAAACGTGGTCATAAGATAAGACTAGCGTTCTGTCTCACAAATAGGCTTTCAGCCCATTCTCCTCAAGCCGGAAAATTCACCACCCGCTCCGCTCGAGACACAGAGGCACAGAGAATACCCTGCATCGTCGAAAATGTTGCGGGAATTGAAGGTGGCGAGTACCCCACCTTAAATTCCCGCAACCCCGCTGGGAGGAAGTCAACGAGAAAGAGGAGATGGAACAACACACGAAACCACTCCTCCCCCTGGCTGTTTGCCTCTCCGAGAAACCGTTGCGTTTATTTTGGCCACGGTACTTCCGTGGACAAAATAAACGCAACATTTGTATTTCTCTTTCTTCTCGGTGTCTCCGTGTCTCTAGCCTGGTACTCCAGGCGGGTGGTGAATCTCGATTTCTGCTACTGTTTTGCGGCCGGATTAATAGTTGAAGAGATCCTTCAGGCTGCAGGTTGTTCCGGCTGCCTTGTTGTAGGCGTTGAGGATCTTGATTTGAACGTGGCGGGTCAACCGACGTCCCTTGCAGGCACGGGACACCATCTTGTGGGTGATCTGCTCCGTCGACGCAACCACAAGATCCTGCCCTTTGAGCCCCCGCTCCGCCATGAGGCGGGCAATGGGCTGTTCCCCGAGATTCCTGATCACATCTTCCATATTTTCCATAGGCCTCGATTAATATCCCTCTCCCCTCCTCATTCCAAGCCTTATCTCGCAGGGCAGACGCATCTTAAGTCCCGGTAATCGAAGAATTTGAACACCCGCTGGGAGTACCCAGCTCAAGTCGCGAAGGTCGCAAAGGGGGATAGGGATGCTGATCCGGTGTGAAATGTTGCGGTAATTTTCCAATCGTGAGTACCCGATTATAAAATTACCGCAACA
>CAZMSS010000255.1:0-4407 GCA_964568965.1 uncultured Verrucomicrobiota bacterium
TACACCTCTCTATTCGTCGGCAGCGTCAGATGTGTATAAGAGACAGAGTTTGGGGGTTCAGGCGCTGGACGACCCTGTGTTACGGCAGTTGGGGCGTCGTCATTCCGTGCAGGATATCCACGTGGCCGTTGAGGCCATCCACGCAACCGGCTTTGAAAACTGGGGGATTGATCTGATTGCCTGCATTCCCGGGGTGAGCGTGGAGGCGTGGCGGGATACCCTGCTCGCGGCTGTGGCTCTGGCGCCCGCCCATGTATCCGTCTACGCCCTTACCCGCGAGGAGGGGACGCGGCTTGACCGCGATCACCAGGCGGGCAGGATGACGCTTCTGGATGACGAGGAGCAGCTTCAGATGTTGGACACGGCTGAGGACGTCCTCGGGGCGGCCGGCTTGAACCGCTACGAGATATCCAATTATGCTCGTCCGGGCTTTGAATGCCGCCATAACCTTTCGTGCTGGCGCGGGGAGAATTATCTGGGATTAGGGTGTGCGGCGTCATCGCGGGTCGGGCTCCGGCGCTGGACGAATGAGCCGGATTTGGATTCCTATTTAACGACAGTTGCGCGGGAGGAGGAGCTCCTGACGCCCACGATGGATGCGGTGGAACGGGTGGTGTTCGGCCTCAGGATGGCGGAAGGGATCGATCTGGAAGCCATTCTGGCGACCTGTGATCTGGCTGGCTCTGCGCTCGAGACCGGGTGGCGCAAGACGCTGGCCCGGCTGATGGGGGATGGGTTGGTGGAACCATTTTGCGGGCGTTGGCGCCTGACGACAAGGGGGGAGGCCCTTGCGGATTACGTGGCAGTTGAATTGATGCCATGATTGTGCTAGCGTCCTGCCTCTTAATGTCATGAAAAATCATGCCCAATGGGAAACCAGTATTTTCGAGTTGATCCGCCGCACCTCGGTTGATCTTCCCGCCGACGTTGAGCAGGCCCTGCGCCGCGCCTACAAGGCGGAGAAAAAGGACAGCCGGGCCCGCTGGGTTCTGGAGACAATCCTGGAAAACGTCCAGAAGGCCCGTGACAGTGATGCCCCGCTGTGTCAGGACACTGGCAACCTGATCTTCTATTTCCAAGTGCCTGTGGGTTTTGACACCAATGCCCTGGTCTCGGCTACCCGTCTGGCGGTGGCGCGTGCGACGCGCCTCGGCTATTTGCGGCAGAACACGATCGACTCGGTCTCCGGGGCTCCGTGTCAGACCAATGTGGCCTATGGCGCCCCGACGTTTTATTTCGAGCAATGCGCCCGCGGGACCGTGGATGTGAGGCTGTTGATGAAAGGCGGGGGCTGTGAGAATGTCGGTAAACAATACAGCCTCCCGGATGAATCCCTTGGGGCGGGGCGCGATTTGGAAGGGGTTCGCCGCTGTGTCCTGGATGCACTGGTTTCCGCCCAGGGGAATGGTTGTGCACCCGGTATTCTCGGAATCTGCATCGGGGGAGACCGCGCGACCGGATATGAATGTTCCAAAAGCCAGTTCCTCAGGAAGTTGGACGACAAGTCTTCCGTCAAGGTCCTTGGCCGGCTGGAAGATCGTCTGCTGAAGGAAGCTAAGCTGCTTGAAATCGGCCCGATGGGTTTGGGCGGCAACACGGCGTTGCTTGGCGTGAAAATCGGGTCCATGAGCCGGGTTCCCGCCTCATTTATTGTTACCGTCTCCTACATGTGCTGGGCGTTTCGGCGTCGCGGCGCGTTGATGACGGCGCGGGGAGGGTTCAAAAAATGGCTGTATTGAAGATCCGCCGGCTGGAGTATCCCTTCACCCCCGAGCAGGTTGGCAGCTTGCGTGCCGGCCAGTTTGTACTGGTGAGCGGCCTGGTCTATACGGCCCGTGACCGGATCCATAAATTTCTCAGTGAAGGGGGAAAGAGTCCCGTTGATTTGAAGAATGCCGCCATCTACCACTGCGGTCCGGTTGTGGTCCGGAAAGACTCCGGGTGGGTGGTTCGCGCAGCGGGACCGACCACCTCCACCCGGGCGGAACCCTATCTGCCCCGCATCCTTAAGGATCATGGAGTCCGTGTGGTTATCGGCAAGGGGGCCATGGGGAAGGCCACTGAGACGGCTTGCAAGGCGGGCGGCTGTGTCTATCTGCATGCCGTAGGCGGAGCCGCCCAGGTCCTGGCCGACAAAGTGGTGTCCGTAAAGGGACTCTATTTCGGTGAGGAATTCGGGCTGGCCGAGGCCATGTGGGTCTTGGAACTGAAGGACTTTCCCGCCATTGTGGCGATTGATTCCCGGGGACAGAATCTGCTGCGCAAGGTCAAGTCTGCTTCGCTCCGGACGGGGCGCAAGCTGATCGAATCACCGGATCCCTTTGTTCCCTGAAGCTGAGGTTCAACAATGCGGATACTCTTCATGGGCTCGGCGGGATTTGCGTGTCCCTGTCTCGAACAACTGCTGTCGTCCTCTCGTGATGAGGTGGTGGCGGTGGTGACCCAGCCTGACCGGCCGAAGGGGCGGAATCTCGAGGTTTCCGCTTGTCCGGTTAAAGCCTACCTCGGCAGCCGGAACATTCCGGTCCTGAGTCCCGCTAAAGTGAATACACCCGAAAGCCTCGCCGCGATTCAGGGGCTTCGTCCCGATCTTCTGGTGGTGGTGGCCTATGGCCAAATTCTGAAGCCCGACCTGCTGGCGATCCCCCCGCTGGGGTGCATCAACGTGCACGGGTCGCTGCTTCCCCGGTACCGTGGTGCCGCACCGATCCAGTGGGCGGTGGCCCATGGTGATGCAGTCTCCGGCGTCACAACGATGTACATGAATGAGGGAATGGACACCGGCGATATGATCCTGAAGCGTGAACTCACGATTGATCCCGGCGACACCGGCGGCAGTTTTCACGATAAGCTGGCCAAGGTCGGGGCTGATCTCCTTGGGGAGACAGTGGAACTGATCCGGTCCGGCCGTGTCCCGCGGGTGCCTCAGGATGAATCCCTTGCATCGGTGGCGCCCAAACTCAAGAAGGCTGACGGGAAGATTGACTGGAGTCTGCCCGCTGTCACGATTCACAATCATGTCCGTGCCTTCAATCCCTGGCCCGGCTCTTTTTGCATCCTGTCCGGGAATCCTGCGAAAACGTTGAAAGTGCTGGCCACGCGGGTGGAGCCCATCCCCTCCGCCGGGGGTAAAGTTGGCGAGGTGCTCGAACAGGCAGGGGATGGTCCTCTGATCCAGACGGGTTTGCAGGCGATTCGTCTTCTGGAAGTTCAACCCGAGGGTCGCAAACCCATGACCGGCGCCGCATTCCTCCGAGGGCATGCCAGTGCCCTGTCCCTCAAATAACCCCACATAACAAAGATCACCACCCGCTTCGCTCGCTTTCTGTTACCCACAAGTATCACCGGAAAGAGGGGACTTCACCACTGATGGGGAAATGAAGAAATCCAGAATTCCGGAAACGAATAATGTTTTGCGATTTGTCAGGGCTGGGATGGCCTTGTGTTTTTCCAGAATGAACATCCAGTGTCCCCAGCCCCGAAAAATCGCAAAACGGTTTTCCCCGGACATTGAAGAAGAATGCTGGCGTTGAGCTCATTTCTCCCTATTCCCGCGGAAGACCGTTGCGGAATTTTTATGCGGTGGTATTTCCGCCGCATACAAATGCCGCAACATTCTCTTTCCGGCCGCAAGGCTTCGCGATGGAGTCGTTTGCGTCTGGATCAGGATTTCTTCATTTCCCAATCAGTGGTCAAAAAACTCTTCCCGACTTGAGAGTAATAGAAAGCGAGCGAAGCGGGTGGTGAAGTATTCCTATTCCGGGCGTGACTGGTAGAGACACTGCACTGGCTACAGGAGTTTTGAGTAGATGACCCGGTCGTCGGCGGGGGCGTAGAACTCGGGGATGCGGGCTGATTCGCGATATCCCGTTTTCAGGTAGAAACCGCGGGTCGAGTCATAGAGCGGACGACCGGAGGTCTCGATGATGATCAGGCGCCCTTTTTTCCGTCGAATCAGCTTCTCGGCGTGTTCCAGCAACGCGCGGCCGTAACCACGGCCCTGGGTGGCGGCGCTGACACCGATCCAGTAAATGTCATAGGTGCCGGTGGTGCAGGGGGTAGGTCCGTAACAGATCCAGCCGGCGGGTGATTGTTTGTCGAACAGGGTAAATGACTGGTAGTGTCCGGTTGGTCCCTTGGCAATTGCCTCGTCGAGAACTTCCCGTGCCACTTCGATTTCGCCGTCATGGAAGAACCCGGTTCCCTTCATGAATTCCAGGATACCATTGCGATCCTTCGCTTCGGTAGGACGGATGAGAGGCCGGCAGCCTTTCCGTTTCCGGGTAACGGGCGCTTTGCCTGTTTGCCTGGCGACGGTGGTGCCGGATCGTTTCCTCAGCCGCTCCGCCGCATTGTCGTAGAGGGCCTTCACAAAATCCCGGTAGGGGATTTTCGCCGCCTTGAGGG
>CAZMSS010000256.1:0-4404 GCA_964568965.1 uncultured Verrucomicrobiota bacterium
AACAGTTGAAGAGGATAATTAATAGTGTATTCTCAACGGCTAATCGAATCGGGTAGTCTTCTTGACGGGTCAAATTTTATTTGAACCAAGGTGGCATCATGCGGACGAAAAAAAACGACACACCGGGATTTTCGGCAGGGATCGTCTTGTTGTTGGGCGTGTTGTCAGGATGGGGGCTTCCGCTTTCTGTCCTTGCGGATGAGCCGGCTGACATCCAGACGGAAATGCAGTTTGCCTCCGAACTGATCAAATGGCGTTTCCCGGATTATGCCCAGAAGGCCGTGGACCGGCTGTTGGTCCGGTATCCCTCCGCGAAAGCCGAGGCGGCCAAGGTTCGCGTGGAGGTGCTGACCTCGCGCGGGAAATTCGACGAGGCCGAGGCGCTGTTGAAGACCATGCCGGTGGGCGCCCCGGAAACGATGGTCATCCAGCTTGCCATCGCCGACCAGTATTATGCCTGGCAGAAAATGAAGGATGCCGAGCGCGTCTACCAGGCGTTTTTCACGCAGTTCCCCAAGGGCCCCCCCGAGAACGTGGCCAGGCTTTACGGCGAATCGGCCTACAAATTCTCCCAGATGCTGCTCCTGAGCGGGGACTTGAAGGGTGCCCTGGCGGCGTATCGCCGCGTGTTGACCTGTCCCTTGAACTCCTCGGATGTGGAGCGCCGTGTGATGACGGAGATGGCCGAACTGTGCCTGCGCGTGGCGCAGATACCCGACACCCCGGCGGCGGATAAGAAAGCGATCCTGGATGAAGCCAACAAGCTGTGCGAAAAGGTACAATGGAAGGGAACGGACCTGTGGTTCGCCAAGACCGTTGTGATCATGGCCCATATCCGGATGCTCAACAACAACAAGGCGGATGCCCGGAAGGTGATCATCGACTACCTTCCGATGATCAACGACGTTGACAAGATATTGCGCGAGGCCAAGGAGATGAAGCTCAGCCCGATGGCGGAATGCAAGTTCCTGCTGGGCACCCTGTATGAAGATGAGGGGCGCGAGCTCATCAAGGAGAAGGCCAAGCTCAATGAGGGCATCAAGATGCTCGCCCAGGCGATGGGTCAGTTATGGTCTGTGGCCAAGAATTACCCCTGGAGCAGCTGGGCGCCGGAGGCGAGGCGGCGGGCGGATGCCATTGCGGACACGCTGGAGAAGGACTACAAGAAAAAGGTGGAACGCCCGAAATTTGACAACAACATGATGGTGGAGGAGCAGTTGAAGGAGGCCCGCCTCCTCTTTCAGAACCAGGATTTCCAGACGGCTGCCGGGAAGTATATCGATGTCCTCAACATCGACCACAATTTCCAGGGGGCACCCCGGGCCGTGAGCGACCTGGCCTGTTGTTATCTGGAACTCAAGGATGACTCCTATGCCCGCGCGATGACCGAATTTCTTGCAGAGCGGTATTGCCAGACCACCAACAAGTATGAGGAGGCGGGGAGTGCGCTGCTGACGGTGGCTTCCCAGTATGATGAGCGCCACGCCTGGATCAAGTCCGAGGCAGTGTATCAGCTCTATTTCCGGAACTATACGAATCATACGCGGTTGCCGTTCATCCTGTTCCGGCAGGGGGAGGCCGCGCTTAGGCAGACTAACACGGTGGCGGCGTTGCAGGCTTACCAGACCATCGTTGACAACTATCCCCGGGCACGCGTTTACCCGGATGCGCTGAGCCGGCAGGCGTACTGCCTGTCGCAGCAGGATGATCACACCAACGCCATCCCGGTCCTGACAAATTACATTGCGCAACTGTCGGTGGGGGCGGAAATGCTGTCGGCCCGCATGAGGCTGGCGGATGAGTACCGGTCGGCCGGAATGGTGGTGCCCGCCCTGAACGAGTATGCCCGGCTGATCAAGCTGATCAAGGAGGGTGGGTCCTATACCCCGACGCCCGAGGAAGCCACGCGTGTCCGCAAGATCGTGGAAGTGGCGACGTACTCCAAGGCCCAGTGTTACACGCGGTTGCGGGAGCCGGCCAACCAGGTGCCCGTCTACCAGGCCAAGGCCATCGAGGGGTTTGAATTGTTCCTGAAGGAGTATCCGAAGTCCGAGCTGGCGCCTTCGGTCCTTGGTGCCATGGGGGCCTTGTATTACCTGCTGAACAAACCGGATGAGGCGGGGAAGGCGTTTGACCGCCTGGCAAAGGAATACGCGAGCAGTCCGCAGGCCCAGAACATGGTGTTCACCCGTGCGGATTCACTCATGAGCATGGGGGAAAAGGCCAAGGCGGTGAAGGTGTTTGCCGAGATGCTCAAGACCCCGCAACTGTTCGATGCCGCGAAATTCCTCAAGGCGGGACAGGTGCTTCTGGATGCGGGTGAGTATGAAACCGCCGTGCAGTTGCTGGCCGAGGCCCGCAAATCCAAGGATGTGCCGCTCTGGCAGGCGGCGACGGTGGGCATGGGGCGGGCGATGGTGGGCGCCGGCCAGTATGAGGAGGCGGTCAAGGAATTTGAGGCTTTCCTCGAGAAATACAAAAAATCGTACTATGTGATCGAGGTCAACCTGGCGCTCAGCCGGTGCTATGCGGAAATGGCCAAGAAGACATCGGATCCCGCGAAGGCAAAGGACCTCTTTGGCAAGGCCTTCGGCGCCATGAGCAAGGTGCGCCAGTACGCCCGCGAACCGGAAATGATGGTCAAGGCGGATCTGGAGCTGGCAGGTATCCAGGTGCTGATGGGTGACAAGATGGGCGCCATGGCCTCGTACCAGCGCATCCTGCTGTTTGCGGAGTCCTCCAATCCCAAGGTCCGGCCCCATATCGAATCGGCTTTTGAGCGCAGCCTTCCCCTGTTCCGTGACATCAACAAGTTTGACGGCATGCTGGAGGCCTGCGAAAACTACATCAAGCAGTTCCCGCAGGGACAGTATATTGTGAAGGCGCGTCAGGGGCGCGATGAGGCCAAGGCCAGACTCGCGGCGGGCCCGTAATAAGGATCGATGAAAATGAACCGCAATACAGCGATCACTTTGACAATGGCGATGATGGGTCTGGCGATGTCTGCCGGGGTGGTCCGGGCGGAAAAGCTCCTGAAGACCGACGGCAAGGAATTGACCGGAGTCCGGATCAAGTGGTTTGAGACCCGGCAGGAATACCAGGTTGAGGGGGCGGACGGGTCCATGATCCCCGTGGCGGCCGACGAGGTGGAATCGCTGGAGATCACCAAGCCTGCGGAATTTGACAAGGCGGCACAGGCCGTTGCCGCCAAGCGTTATGACGAGGCTATTCCGGCCCTTGAGGATCTGGCCACCCGGTACAAGCGCCTGCAGTGGGATGGCCGTGCCCGTGAATTGCTGGCCAACGCCTATTTTGCGAAATCTGATTTCAAAAAAGCGGCCCAGGTCATGGGTGATCTCATTGAGAATACCCCGAAAAGCCAGATCACGGATGAACAGTACGGGTTGTATTGGACCGGACTGATGGGGGCGCAGATGACGGCGGTCCTGAAAAAATCGTTGAGCGATGCGATTGCCGGGGACTCCAAGACCCTGGCCTCGCTGGCGATTGTCAGGCGCGGGGATCTGAACAAGGCGGAAGGAAAGCGCGAGGATGCCGTTCTCGATTACCTGCGGGCGGTTCTGCTTTACGAGGAGGCCACCTCAGTCCATCCCGAGGCGCTGTACAAGGCCGCGCAGATGATGGACGAAATGCGCGATGGGCGCGCCGAGGAGTTGAGGAAGAAGCTGATGTCGTTGTATCCGAACAGTTCCTACGCAAGGAAGCTGGGCGGGTGAGAGTGTATCGTGTGGATTCAAGAAAACGCAGCAAGGAGAAACGGGTGATGAAAAAAGCGGTATGGTTGGGCATGGTGATCGCGTTTGTGGGTGTGTTCATGGCGGCGAATTGGGCGAAGGCCCAGGCTCCCGCTCCGGCGGCTGGTGGTGGGGCGGCGGTGGCCGGAGCAACCGCGCCAGCGGCGGGTCTGGAGCTGGATAAGGGCGAGGCGGCGGGCGCCAAGCCGGCAGCCAAGCATTCCGGCTTCCTGTCCATTGTCCTTAATGCCGGCTGGTTCGGTCTGGTCATCTGGCTGATGCTGATCTCGTGTTCCGTCATCAGCGTGGCGCTGATTGTCGACTCCTATATCAACATCAAGGACGCCAAGATCATGCCGCCCGACCTGATCGCCAACGTCAGGACCTCCATGGAACAGGGCGACCTGCTCAAGGCCATCCAGTACTGCGATAACAGCCCGGGCCAGCTGGCGAACATCCTCAAGGCGGGGTTCGCCCAGGTTGAGGAAGGGTATGAAGTCGTCCAGGACGCCGTCGGCGTGGCCGCCGACCTTGAGACCGAAAAACTGCTCAGCCGCGTCACCTACCTGAGCGTGATCGCGAATACGACGCCCATGCTGGGGCTGATCGGTACCGTGCAGGGCATGATCTTCGCCTTCCTGACGCTGGG
>CAZMSS010000257.1:0-4397 GCA_964568965.1 uncultured Verrucomicrobiota bacterium
ATTGCGGCCACGAACGGCCAGGACCTGGAAGGTCGCGCCATGATCGTGAACGAAGCGCGTCCCCCGGCCCCCCGCGTTGGCGGTGGCGGCGGCGGGTTCGGCGGCGGCGACCGTGGTGGTAGCCGTGGCGGCTTCGGCGGCGGTGGCGGCCGTGGTGGCGATCGCGGTGGCCGTGGCGGCCCCGGCGGCGACCGTGGTAGCCGTGGCGGCTTCGGCGGCGGTGGCGGCGGACGTCGCTAGTCGTCTGCAAGGATAATTCCTGATGCGGGAATCAGTCGAAAGGCTGGTTCCCGCATTTTTTTTACCCCCTGTATAAAGTATCGTCAAATTCCGGCACACCTGCTATTGTTTGGCGTTTATTCGTGACGATCAATCATTTGCAGGGAGAGGATTCTGATGGCATCAACTATCATTGAACCAACCAGGGGCAAAACTCCGGATTCGCCGGATGCAGACATGCTGATGGAGCCGACCGAGAGTCCGCGCCACTTCTTCAAGCCCGAGGACTGGCTGGCCGCACTGTTCACAACCCTGATCTCCGGACTGGTGTTCTTCTATTACATGGCCCCTGAAGTCACATTGCAGGACTCAGGCGAACTCGTGACCGGCGCCTTCTCGTTCGGCGTCCCCCATCCCCCGGGATACCCGCTGTGGGCGCTCATGGGTTATCTTTGGAGCCATTTCATCATCCCCTTCGGAAATCCCGCCTGGCGTATGGGCTTGATGTCGGTCGTCACCGGGGCCCTGACCGTCGGCCTCATGACCATCATCATGACCCGCAGCCTGCGCCTGTTGCTGCACTCCCTGCCGTGGGGGGATTCGGTTGATGAACGCCTGCAGCACTGGATGGCCCTCTTCATCGGCGCCTCCTGCGCCCTGCTCTTCGGATTCAACCGCGGCGTCTGGCTCTGGGCCTGCGTTTCGGAAATGCGCGTGCTGAACGTCTTCTCGTTTGTCCTCACCAGTTGCATCTTCTTTGCCTGGATGATCCAGCCCCACCGCCGCGGATTCCTCTACGCCATGCTGCTGATCTTCGGGCTGAGCCTCTCCAACCATCAGACCATCGCCGTCATGGCCGTCCCCTTCGCCGCGGGCATCTTCCTGATCGGGCTCGACCAGTTCATGGCCACCCTTCAAAATAAACCCAAGACGCAGGACAAGTTCGGGCTGTTTATGCGCAGTCAGTTCAACTTCTTTGAGCTGGGCATCGCGAGTTGCATCAGCTTCATGGTGGGGCTTATCATCTGGGCCTGGCTGACCATTCCTCACGGCGGAACCATATTCTCCAGCAAAATCACACTGCCCCTCATTAGCATCGACGTCTATACCCTTGGGCTGGGTGCCGTCTGCGGTGGTCTCGGGTTGATCGGCATGATCATGGCCGTCAATACCGGCTGGTGGCAACCCCGGCGGGCACTGACTGCGGCCGGAATGCTGATGGCTGGCGTCTCCGTCTATGTCTACATGCCTTTCGCAGCCTGGACCAATCCCCCCATGAACTGGGGCTACGCAGCCACCAAGGAAGGGTTCGTTCACGCCGTGACACGCGGCCAGTACGAAAAGCTCAACGCCGCCAGCTTCTTCAGCATCGAGTTCTTCATCAAGATCAAACTTTTCCTCGAGGCCATGGTCAACCAGTACTCCCTGCCCCTGACACTGCTGGGAACGATCACACCGATTGTCATCCTGTACGTCTGGTTCCAATGCAAACCTCGCGGGCGCTCGTGGATGCTCTTCGTCTGGACAGCCTTCCTGATCACCAGCCTCGGACTCCTGACCATCATCAACCCGAAGCTTGACCGGCAGGATCAGGAGATCAACATCAAGTTCTTCGCGCCCGCCCATGGTTTCTACGCCATGCTCATCAGCTACGGCATCGCGGTGCTCTTCAGCCTGATCGCCTGGAAACAGAAGGTCCTCGGCGGCTGGCTGGTCCGCATCGCCTGCGTCGCCCTGCTGGCCATCCCCCTGGTGACCTACAAGCAGAACCTTTCGCTCTGCAACCTGCGCGGCCACGATTTCGGATATCTCTTCGGATACCTGATGTTCAAGCCGGGCAATGGCTACCCGGACATGGAGAAGGACGCCGTCCTTTACGGCGGCACCGATCCGGGCCGCTTCGTCCCTACCTACATGATCTTCTGCGAAAGCCGCGTGGCGCCCAAGGACCGGTTCCGCGACAAGGACTTTGATCGTTCTGATGTCTATATCATCACGCAGAACGCCCTGGCCGACAACACCTACATGAGTTATATCCGCGACCATTACGATTACTCGCGGCCCAAGAATGACGGCCCGTTCCAGAAACTGCTTCATCGTGACCACACCTACCCGGTCCAGCCGATCTACATCCCCAGCGGCGAGGACAACAACCGGGCCTTCCAGGAATATGTCAGGGATGTGCAGACCGGAAAAATCCCGGCCAGCGCCGACATCAAGATCGAGAACGGGCGCGTCAGTGTCCAGGGCGTCGGCGGCGTCATGACCATCAACGGCATCCTCGCCCGCTGGATCTTTGACCGGAACAAGGACAAGCACGCGTTCTACATCGAGGAAAGCTACGTCATCCCCTGGATGTACGCCTTCATGACGCCCTATGGCGTGATCATGAAAATCGAGAAGGATCCCGTCCCCTCGCCCCAGGAGAACCCGAAGCTCTGGTCCGAAATTGTGGCGCGCGACCGCCAGTACTGGGACAAGCTGAGCAAGGAGTTTCTGGCCCGCGAGGAATTCCTGCGCAATTCGGACGCCAAGAAATCCTTCTCCAAGATGCGTTCCGCCATCGCCGGACTCTACGCCGCACGCGGCCTGATCGGCGAGTCCGAGTATGCCTTCAAGCAGTCCCGCGAACTCTGCCCCGAAAGCCCCGAGGCGTGCTTCCGCCTGTCCGATCTCTACATGCGCCAGCAGCGTTATGAGGAGGCCGCCAAGGTCATGGAGGGCTACCTGGTGCTCGATCCCTACAACCGCAACGCCGCCAACTTCCTCCAAGCCGTCCGGGCATCCAATCAGGACAACACCCGGCGCAAGCAGCTCGAGGAGAGCATGGGCAAGGGCAAGCTGGATTTCGGCAATGCCATGGAACTGGCTGGCATCTACCTGAAACTGGGCATGGAGGGGCAGTTCCAGGGCTTGACCCGGGGACTCATTGACAGTCCGGCGCTTCCTCCCGAGGCCAGTCTGGCCATCTCGCGGTTCTTCGAGGCCAACAAGCGGTGGGACCTGCGCGCCTATGCCCTGCAAAAATACCTCATGCGCGACCCCGCTGCCTTCAAGAGCTGGATCGACCTCGCCTATACGCAGCTGATCCTCAACAAGCCTCAGGACGCCTTTGCGTCACTCAAGCGGGCAGTCGAAACGGGCGGCGAAGTCGCCCGCAGCCTCCTCCGCGAGGATCCCCGCTTCGAACCCCTCCGCGAAGCCCCGCCGTTCAAGGCGCTTGTTCCGCCTTCAAAAAAAGCCACCATGGGTGATTTCCCCATCATGAATCCGGGGATGTGATCATGAAAAAGCCCATCATCGCGCTCATTCTGACGGCGGGGCTGAGCCTCCAAGCCTCCCCGCTGCCCAAGGCGCAGGTGGCGGGAGATTCCAAGTGGGTGATTCATCTCGACATGGAGCAGTTTGCCCCCTCACAGACCTGCCGGCTCATGATGAACGGCGGGAAGGGGGCAAAATCCTTTCAGACCATGCTGAACCATTACCGATCCCTGCTGGGGGTCGATCCACTGAAGGACATTTCCGGTCTCACCCTGTACGGCCGCGAAGTCACGGGAAACCGCGGCACCGCCTTGATCAACGGGGCCCTCGATGCCCAGGCCATCACCAGGCAGTTCAGCACCTACCCGCAGTACACGACCAAGACCTATGGAAAAATGAACCTGCAGACGTGGACCGACAAGACCACCAACCGACCCTTGTGGGCCTGCTTCTACACCACTCGGTTGCTGATCCTGGGCTCGGACGAAAGCTCCATTCTCAATGCCACGGCCACTCTCGGCGGATCCAAACCCAGCCTCGCGACGGGCAAGTCGGTTTTCCTACCCATGCAAACCGTCCGGGATGGCTCGTTCTTCACCGCCGTCACCAAGGGCTACGCAGGCTCGGATGCGGACCCCCTCAAGGCCATGATCCTGAAAAACACCGATGCAGCCACCCTGCAACTGTCCGAAAACAAGGGAATCGTGGATGGCAAGGTTCAGCTGAAGGCCGTCTCGTCCGACTCCGCCCTCCAGATCCACCAGGTCCTGAATGGCCTCATGGTCGCGGCGAACCTGAGCGACAACACAAGCCCCCTCGCCAAACTGGCCGGCATGAGCGAGATCTCCCGCGACGACAGGAACATCCTTTTGAAAGTTCACTGCCCAGCTGCTGATGCGGCCGACATCCTGGCCGCC
>CAZMSS010000258.1:0-4377 GCA_964568965.1 uncultured Verrucomicrobiota bacterium
AACCTCAACCCCGTTTTTGCTCAATGAATATTCCCCACACAAACCCAGAAGCGCCGGGAGATTGGATACCTGCGCTACCTTGATGGTTGTCCGAGATACGATGTGGATGAGGGCCCGGCAGACCTTCCAGGCACGCGGTTTCCAGAGGAAGGAGCCGCACTCCCCTGTGGTCCCTATGTGCTCCAGTGTGAAATCCGATGCCTCTCGGAAGAGGCGGAGGTTATCCTGAAAGTTGATGACCTGCATCACTGCAAGGACATGACCGTTTCCGAAACACCCTTCGGCCTTCACGAAGGACTGAACGTGATCACCTCCCGCTTCACGAAGGCCTTTGCCCCTTATGAAGTGCAACTGGAACTCAAGTCGCTGAGGGGCTACTGCCGACTGGAGTCGTGGACCTTGACTCCAGACACGCCCGTCATTCAGGATGATTTCAGGCGCTGGGTTGCCGGTGGAAACCCTCCGGCATGGCTGAAAACGCCGCCGGATTCCACTCCGGCCCAGGCGGACTGGTCGGGGATTCCCCTCCTGTTCGCAGGCAGGGTCCGGTTGACGCGCCTGAATTTCCCCGGGACGATCCACAAGTCCAAGCCGGTCCCCATCGACTGTTGCATGGAATTCACCGAAATCGGCCTGGATAACTTTCAGGATTACGTGGTTTTCATCCACTTGCTTGACAAGGACGGACACACTGTGCACCAGTTTCACTTTCCCGTATGGCAGGCCATGGCCGCGGGAAAATCAAATATTCCCCTCCTCTGCGACGGGCCCACCGACATCCCCGCCGGCCAATATGGCTTGGAACTGGGCGTCTACAATGCGCGAACAGAAAAACGTGTACCGCTCGAGGGTGATGGATTGTCCGCGCGGGAACGAAAAAAGCGCCACCATGTTTTCGGCAAAACCACCCTCGTGGAATGATCCACCCTAGCAGCCTGTCGAAAAACTCCCGGCTCAGCCGGAGGCTTCGCCGTACCTTGAGAAATCTTCTCTTTTCAGGTATGGCGAGGCTTCCCTGCCGAGCCGTCTTGGATTGGATTTGTTTATCAACGGGCTGCTAGGGTGCAATGGCGATGTCATAAATAGTCCAGGCGCGGCGAACCCGTGGGTTCACAATCTCAATCTTCAGCCCCGCTGTTACAACCGGGGCTGGCAGATCAACACGCGTCATTTCCCCGCCATATACCGGATGCCCGTTCTTGAAAATGAACGGAACACAAAGGCATGACATCGGATCCGGCAAACGCACCCATTCCCTGTCCTGGCGATAATAAACATGCACAGTGTCGGGGCAATCCTGGACAAACACACCATGGTTAAGGAGCATATGGCCGACCTGTCTGGGCTCATGCCACTCAACCGATACCCACATGCCCGTCTGCTGATGATACCCTTCCGATCGCCAGAACAAGTCGGGATCATTCATGCGCCCGGCCACATTTTCAGAGCTATGACTGGCGTCCGCCTTTGAGACCGTGACAGACTTTGCATCAGCCATGGAAGACACAAAGTCCGTATATACCTTGTAGGCACCACACTCCTGAACCCGGCACGAGACCTTCGCTGATGCCAGATCCCGCTCAAACACCGCGGACGAGAAGCAGCTGTCCATCGACAGCACATAGGCAACATTCGTGGCGGGATCAACCCTATCCTCCTTGTAAGGCAGCGGCCAGGAGGGAAATCGCTCATTATACAACTGGGCACAGATGATCCGCTCATCCGTGGCATAGGTCAGGCGATAAGCATCCGCGTAAACAGAATACGCCCGCCGGATTCCCCTCTCATCAAGGTACCGGATCACCGCCCCCAAATCATGTGACTTCAACTGTGCGCCAAAAGCCGGGTCGCTCCACCGCTTCAGGATCGCCATACCGTTATAGACATTAACCGACAGAATAAGAAGTGTGAGCCCACCCACAACCCAGCGCCCAAGCCGCCCAGAATGACAGTATAAATAGCCCACTAGAAATGGCCAAGCCCATGCAATCAACGTTAGGTAGCGGTAGGCATGCGATGCCGACCGCGCACTGAACAGGAACATGATCAAGCAGATCCAGGATACCCCAGCGAAGACCAGTCCCGCATCCAGGGTAAGCCATCGGTCATGGCGCAAACGCGCCCATCCCGCCCCCAGAGACTTCAGGGAGACAACGACCAGTAATAGCAGCCACAGGACACCATAGGCCAGTCCGAGAGGCGGAGAAATCTCAATCCGGTCAAGACTTCCAGGCACCACGGGACATCCCATTCCAAGAGCGGCAGGCAGAGTGAACGTGAGTGTGGGAGACACAAGTCCTTCAAGCGCCACACGCCACGATTCCAGACGAAAGATATCCCCTCCCACACCGTTACAGAAATACCGGGCTAGCCAGTTCGGAATAAATCCCAAAAACGCTCCGGCTATAAATAACGGGAAAGTCCAGCGGGCAAGGCGCCAATTCCTGCTCAAAGCGCTCATGGCACCAGCCATGATCAGAACCGGTAAAGCCAACATAGTTACACTGCAACAGAGTCCTCCGAGGAATCCGATCACAACCGCCCTACCCCCGGGAATGGATTTTGAATCAACCCATTTTTGCGCCAACCAGGTCATCAACGTGGAAAGAAAAATCAGGGAAGGATAGCCGGGCAAGGCAATACCGTACTGCAGAAGCAGAAGAAACGGAGACCCGAAAAGCAATAAGAGGACTCCTGGCCATACATCAGCCAGCGACCCCCACTTGCGAATAATCAACCAGCCCAAAAGCAAGGAAACAAGCCCCATGCTGAACGCCATGATCCGGGCCCCAAACGCCGTTCGGGGCAAAAGCTCAACGACGGGAGCCATTAAATAGGCTTCAAGGGGAAACATGTACGGCTGGGCCAGCATCAGGAGTGAGAACTCACCACGGGCAATCTGCTTCGCCTGCAACGCGATGATACACTCATCATCAACAGCCGGCATATTGGAACAGCCTGCCCCAAACAAGGCCCATCGAACCCAGAGCGCGAGAACCACCACCAGCACCACCGCAATTCCCGTTGCCATCCGATTATTCAGCACTCCGCACCATCCTCAAATGAATATTGAAGTTAGCTCTTATGCCCATTACCCGGTCGGCACACAATCATATTGTGCGAAAATCTTCAGACAGACCTCTTTACTCTGGAATTCCAGCCTCCACTCATGGTATTAATCCTTGAGTTTTTACTAAATAAAGGGATGTCTATGAAAGTTTCCATTGTGGTGCCGGTCTATAACGAACAGGACAATGTCCTGCCCCTGGCAGAGGAAATGCACCGGCTGCACACAGCCATCCCCGACCTCGAAGTGCTTTTTGTTGACGATGGCAGCGGCGACCAAACCTGGTCACGCATCCAGGAGGCCCAATCTCGCTATAGCAGCGTGCGGGGACTGCACTACTCCCCAAATCGCGGCCAGAGCCACGCCATGCTGGTGGGGCTGCAGCTTGCCGCCGGGGATGTCCTGGTGACCCTAGATGGTGATCTTCAGAATAATCCCGCCGACATCCCCCGGATGCTCTCGGAACTGCAGGACGCCGACGCGGTTTGCGGATTCCGGGCCAAGCGCAAGGACACGTGGGCCCGCCGCGTGGGGTCGCGACTGGCGAACCGCGTCCGCAACTGGGCCACCCACGATGGAATCCGCGACACCGGGTGCAGCCTAAAGGTGTTCCGGAAGGCCTGCGTGGCAGACCTTCCCCATGTGGAGGGAGTTCACCGGTTTATGCCCGCCTATTTCAAACTGAACGGAAGATCCATCAAGGAAGTGGCTGTCGATCATCGGGCTCGAACCATGGGGACGTCGAAATACACAAACATGAAGCGACTGCCCCGGACCATTTTCGATCTCTTCGGCTTCGTATGGTACCGGAAAAGATACCTGAATAGCCTGGAAGCCAGCCAGATTCAGCGCTCCTAGAACAGCGTGTAGATGAACGGCGCCACCGCTTGCCCGGCCACGATGAACACGGCCAGCAGCAGAAGCACCAACACAACGGGTATGATCCACCACGCCTTGTTGTGCCAGGCAAAGCTCCCGAATTCCTTCAGCAAACGCCCAAGATGTTTAAAAAAGATCATGTTATCCCCTAGTCTAAGGCGTATTCCGTCCGCCAATTAGCCTTATCCAGCCACGGCGGCTGGTCCTTCTTCGACAGGATGAACGAGCCGAGAACCAGGTAATCCATCTCGGTCCGCATAAAGCAACGGTAAGCGTCCTCAGGTGTGCAGACGATCGGCTCGCCACGCACATTGAACGACGTATTGATAATCACACCGTACCCGGTCTGCTTCTCAAACGCCTTGATTACCTCGTAGTAACGGGGACTGTTTTCGGGCGACACGGTCTGAACCCGCGCCGAATAATCCACG
>CAZMSS010000259.1:0-4375 GCA_964568965.1 uncultured Verrucomicrobiota bacterium
ACAGGTGTAGAACTGAGTGGCGGGCTCGGTGGTCAGGACCTCCATCACACGGCCTGTGGTGGGCTCAACGATTTTCGCAGCCAACCCCAACTGCTTCGCGGGCTTGTTCAGCACCCAATTGTGATCATACCCGTTTCCATGCTTGAGCTGCTGGTCATCGGCGTTGATCCGGGCGCCAATGGCGCAGGGTTTCCTGAAATCCAGCGGCGTCCCCTCAACCGGCTTCAACTCGCCGGTCGGGATTAAAGTCTCATCAACCGGCGTAAACACGTCCGAGTTGATGGTCACGATATGACCCAGCACATCCCCGTGCCCCGCCAGATTGAAATAGGAATGGTGGGTCAGATTCACAATCGTATCCTTGTCCGACACCGCCGTGAACTCCAGCACCAGCGCATTGTCCTCGGTCAGGGTATACACGGCCGTGACCGAAAGCATTCCGGGATACCCTTCCTCGCCATCCTTGCTCACGTAGTTGAGCCCCAGCGCCGGTCCATTGGCGGTCATCTTTGTCGTGGCCGCCCAAACCACCTTGTCGAAACCCTTGAGTCCACCGTGAAGGGCATTGGGACCGTTGTTGGTCGCCAGCTTGTATGTCTTCCCGTTCAGGGTAAACTGGCCCTTGGCGATCCGGTTTCCATAACGCCCGACGAGGCACCCGAAATAGGGGCTGTCCTTGATGTAAGCATCCAGCGTGTCAAACCCCAGGACCACATCCCCCATCTTCCCGTTCCGGTCCGGGACCTTCAAGGAGAGGACAATCCCGCCATAGTTGATGATCCGCGCCTCGGTTCCACCGCTGTTGGTGAGGGTAAATACATGAACCTCTTTGCCATCCGGCGTCTTCCCGAATAGCCCTGCCTCAATCGTGGATTTACTCATGCGTTCACCCTGTTTTCTTCCTGAATTCGCTGAACCCCTGATACTGGACACACACATCACTCTTCCCAACGCGCGGACCAGGCCAGTGCCCGCCGCAAGACAACTTCCTCTGTCTTGACGCGCCCGCGTACTTTTTCAAGGCGGGTCTCATAGGCTGCCATCACGCGCCGGGCGTCCTGCCCCATCTCCGCCCCCGAAAACAGCTCGCCATGGGCACCACGGAAATCGAGATGAAACTGGACCCCCCCCTCGGTGATGGAGCCACCGAGATCCTGGTTGGTCAACAGAAGGCGGTTGGCACTCTCCTCGTGCCTTCCGCACTGGTCAAGGTACCAGGTGGGCGACAGTGTCAGCGTATCCGCCCGGAGAAATCTCAATATCCGCTTCTCCGCCTCAAAGAGCTCCACGATATCCTCCAGGGGAACAGAAAAGGCCCTCAGGATGATGACGGTTTCAAGGAATAGCCGGTATGAATGGGAATAGCTCTCGGAATCCTTCGGAATATATAATCCGAACTTGGCTTGAAGGTTACGGATATAATGAGGCGAACGCGCCATCTTCCGGCACAACTGCGAGAACGAGTAATGCTCCAGGGCAGTCTCGGAGAAACTTGCACTCAGCTTGGTTTCTTTTATTTGCTGCACGCTGCCAGATCTTTCTTCAGGAAGTTGTCCCGATAGACATCCTCGCTCCACTCCTCAGCGGAAAGTATTTTCCGGCGCCGCAGCTTCAAGCAGTACGCACCGGCCTCCAGCCACTCCCCGTTCTCCGCCTCCACCGTCACGTCTTCCCGCTCAAACCGCTTCCCCTGAAACGCATCGATGCGCGCCAGGGACTCGTCGTCCACATCGAGATAGACAACACCATCCACCACCCGGTCGGGAAAGGGAATCATGGCCGATTGGCCCTCATCCTTGATGGTAAACTGGGCATACCCGTGCAGGACACCGGACTCGGCGGTAAAGACTTTTCCCGTAACCGCCTTGATCAAATCCCTGAACATCAGGGGGCCTGAAACAAACACGTTCATACGGACCTGACAAACGCCTGTTCAATGATTTCCAGGAGAATATGAACAACAACCTGATGGGCTTCCTGGATCCGCGCCGTCGCCTTCGCAGGAACAATAATCTCCCAGGTCGCCTGACCCGCCAACTTGCCCCCGTCACGCCCCAGCAGACACAGGGTCTTCAACCCGAGTTTGCGGGCCGCGGCCAGGGCCGCGATGATATTGCGCGAATTCCCGCTGGTACTGAACAGGACCAGGACATCTCCCGGCTTCCCGAGCCCCTCAACCTGGCGGCTGAAAATCGCCTCAAAGCCGTAGTCATTACCAATGCACGTCAATGCCGTGGCATCCGCGCAGAGGGCCACACCGGGCAATGAAACCCGCTCGGCCTCAAACCGGCCGATCAGTTCCTCCGCCATGTGCAGGGCCTCGGCGGCACTCCCCCCGTTGCCTGCGGTCAGAACCTTGTTGCCAGCCTTGAGGGCCGCCACAATGCCGTCCCCCGCCGCCGCAATCGTCCCGGCACACGCCTTGAGGCTTTCAACGGCGGCAAGACTGTCGGCCACACTTTGCTTGATCTTGTTTACATCACTCATAAGAAACTCCAGTCCGTGTTTTATAGGGAAATCGGCCGGATTATGCCAGCGCAGTCTTACCAGGGGACTCAATTGCCAGACGGGCTCCCGACTTCGGACTCCTGACTCCTGATCCGATAATACTTGTTCAGGCCCATCGGAAAATCGTGAGGCTTGTAGTTTTCAAGCCGGCGATGCCTCAGGATGACCGACAACGAGTGATGCAGGAACATCCAGGGGCAATCCTCCTTGACGATCTGCTCCATGCGGGCATACACGGCACGCTTTTCCAAGCCTTCGGGCAGGGTTCCCGCCTTTTCGTACAGCCGGTCGAACTCCTCATTCCTGTAATTGCACCGGTTAGCCCCGGGGGTCCCGTTCGGCCCGTAGAACAACTGCAGGAAATTCTCAGGATCAGGATAATCCGCCAACCAGGTCAGGAAAAATATCTGGGCACGGCGTTGCTCGAGCTTCTTCAGGAATGAGGGCCAGTTGTTGAAACTGGGAACCAGCACGATCCCGATCTGCTCCATGAACGACGAGAGCACTTCCGCCATTTCACGTGTCTCGGAATCCCCCGAGCCCAACTCCAGGGTTAATTCCAGCCGGCGTCCGGTCACGGGATCCTTGCCCCCCGGGTAGCCCGCCCGGGCCAGTAACTCCCGGGCACGGCCCACATCGAAGGGAAATAAACTCTCCGGATGATTCGTCACCGCCATGGCAGGTGGTATCGGGCCAACCGCCGGCGTCACCCGTCCGTTCTGGAAACGCACCCAGCGGTCACGGTCAAATGCCGCCATCATGGCCTGACGCAGAAGGCGGCTCTTCCCGACCACGGGATCTTCCATATTGAACCCGATATAGGCCGTGTCCAGCGATGGGATCGCCTCCATCACAATGCCGCGATCGGACAGCGATTTACAGAGCTTCCGGTCCGGCGTGACCACGGCATCCCAGTTGTCGCGCGTCAACGTGGTGACTTCGAGTTGTCCTGACAGGAACAGCAGCCAACGGGTTGTGGGATCGGTGATGACATATTGAACGATGCGGTCGACAAACGGCATGGGTTTACCGGCATCCTTCAGCAACCCCGCCTCCCTGTCTCCGGGTGCCCCCGCGATGGGATAGCGGTCAACCCTGCCGGTCTCGAGCCACTTCGGGTTGCGGATAAACTCCAGGCGGTAATTATGGACATGCGACTTGAGGATATAGGGACCCGTTCCGACGGGATGCGAAACGAACTCATCCCCGTAATAGTCCACCGCTTCACGGGGCACGGCATAGGCATAATTCATCGTGAGGATCCACGGGAGGGCGGCAAAGGGACGCTTCAGGCGGATCCTCAAAGTGGTCCGGTCAGGGGCCTCCAGCCCCGCCACCGGCGCCGCATAGTCCGTGGCACCCTGCGCGGAACGCTCCCGGAACTCATCCAGGCCGATGATCCGGTCGCGAAAGGCCCAATACCCGGTGGAACCCACCTTCAGGTCCGCCACGCGCTTGATGGTGTAGATAAAATCATCGGCGCACAACTCCCGCCCTTTCCCTGCCGAGTTGGTGAAGCAGGGATCATCCTGGAAGAAGATGCCGCGCCGTATGCGGAATGTGTAAACCGTCCCGTCGGGAGAAACCTCGGGCAGGCTTTCCGCCAGGCAGGGTTCAACGCGGTACGGCCGGTCGAGATAGCTGTACTGAAGGAGCCCCTCGTACATTTTGCTGATAGCCTGGATGGAGGGGAGATCCATGGCTTTGGCCGGATCAAAGCCGGAAATGCGCCCGGTCTCGACGGAAAAGACGGACTCGGCGGAAACGGCAGGCACACCACCGCCCAGAATAAAAACAAAAAGGATCCACCCTGAAAATATCCAGAGCAGACCCTTTTCGATCTTCATTCTCCTCTACCCTTTCAGGG
>CAZMSS010000260.1:0-4352 GCA_964568965.1 uncultured Verrucomicrobiota bacterium
GAGATTTCTGCCTGTCTCGTGGGCTCGGAGATGTGTATAAGAGACAGTGATGAACGTGCCCGAGGAACCCCCACACCCCAACCCGCCTGCAACGCTATGCCCACCCGCAGCACCACGCGCAGCGGAGCGGACAGGCGCAGCCTTGCGGGCAGTCCCTCTCCCTCAAGGGGAGAGGGAGTAATCATGCAAGGTGTTCTTCCATATTTCTGGGTGGGACTGGGGGGTTTGCTGGGCAGCTTGTGCCGGTATGGGTTCACACTGTTGCTGAGCGCCCCGGCGTCGGCCATGCCATGGGGAACACTGGCCTCCAACCTGGCGGGATGCCTTGTCATTGGCGCGGTCAGCCAACTGGCGGCCGACACTGAACTACTGTCGCCCGCGACCCGGCTCTTCCTCGCCACCGGGTTCTGCGGCGGGTTCACCACCCTCTCCTCCCTCGTCTATGAACTGATCCAGATGGTAAAGTCCGGCGAGTGGCTCTATGCCCTGCTCTACCTGAATGGAACCTTTTTCGGCGCCGTGCTGGCATTTATTGTCGGAATGGGCTGCATCACCCTGATCCGGAGCTGGGGCCATTAATAAGGAGCAACCATGAAACCTGAAAGTGAAGCAACGTTGTTGCGGATATTCATCGGCGAGAGTGACCTCCATCATCATATCCCGCTCCATGAGGTGATCGTGAAGAAAGCCCATGACGCCGGACTGGCGGGGGCCACCGTGTTGCGGGGTCTCATGTCCTACGGCGCCTCAAGCCATTTCCGCTCCACCCGGATCCTGGACCTGGCCTCCGACCTCCCCCTCGTGGTCGAGATCGTGGATACCGAGCCGAAGATCAAGTCCTTCCTGCCCGTACTCGACCAGCTGTTCGAGGAAACCCAATGCGGGGGGCTGATCACCCGCGAATCCGTCCAGATCCTGAAGTACGTGCCGGGAAAATAAAGCGCCTCATCATGGACATCGCCCCCGATACCCTGCCGCCCCTGACTCCCCTGCCCAGGCCGATGGCTTTCAGGCTCGGGGTGACCTCCTATGTCTATCCTGCGGATATTGTCACCAACATCCGGAGACTCGCTCCGGTGGTGGACGATATTGAGGTGGTGTTCTTCGAGTCGAGCGATGCGTCCAATTTCCCCACCCCCGACGACATCGATGAGTGGCGGGGTCTGGCGGCTTCCCATGACCTGACCTTCACCATCCATTTCCCCATCGACAAGGCACTGGGCAGCCCCGACCCTGCAGAGCGCGACGCCTGCCTCAACGTCATCCTGCGCCTGATCAAGCTCTGCGGCCCGCTCAACCCGCACGGCTGGATCCTGCACCTTGAGGGCATCGAGGCCAGCGCCACCCCCGCCCGGGTACGGCAGTGGCAACAGGATCTTGCCCCCCTGTTGCGGGTCATCGCGGGAATTGTGGACGATCCCCGCCGGGTCTGCGTGGAGAACCTCGGCTACCCCTTCGAGTGGTGTGAACCGATGCTGGCCACCATGCCCTTCAGCATCTGCCTGGATTTCGGCCACCTCTGGCAGATGAATTACGACTGGAAGGCGCATCTCAGGCACTGGCTGCCACGCACCCGGATCATGCACCTCTATGGGTCCGACAACAGTTCGCGGCACTACTCCCTTGAACGGGCGCCCATCCCCCTGGTCCGGGAAGCGCTGCATGCGATCGATAACTATACCGGGGTGCTGACGCTGGAGACTTTCGGGTACGATGATACCGCATCCTCCCTGAAACGACTGGGAGCGTGTATCGGAGAGGGGAACAGGGGCTAAGGATGACTGCAGGAAAAGAAATCATACTGGTGTTGGGCGGGGCGCGAAGCGGAAAGAGCACCTATGCCCAGCGGGTGGCGGAAGAACGCTGGAAACACCCGCTCTATCTGGCGCCGGCGGAGACTCTTGACGACGAAATGACGGATCGTGTCGCGAAACACCGCCAGCAACGCGGTCCGCGCTGGGGGTGTGCCGAGGAGCCCCTTGATGTGGCCCGGGTTATCCGCGAATCCAACCCGGTGCGGGACGGCGTTCTGCTGGATTGTGCCACCCTCTGGCTGACCAACGTGCTCCTGAAGGAAGGCGAGGCCGCCGTGCGGACCCGGAAGCAGGATTTGCTCGCAGCGCTGAAGGAATGCCCCACCGATGTCATCATTGTCAGCAACGAGGTCGGCATGGGTATTGTACCGGAAACGCCGCTCGGCCGGGAGTTCCGCGACCTGCAGGGCTGGTTGAACCAGGATCTGGCGACCGCCGCCGACACCGTTCTCTTCATCATCGCCGGCCTTCCCCTCGTCCTGAAGGGAACCGTTCCCGCACTCTTGTGCCGCGGATAAATGAAACACATGCCAAGGTTGCTGCATATCCTCCTGCTCGCCCTGGCATCAATCCCCTTTGGCCCCGCACCACCTCAGTGCCCTATCCCCCTCGACTGGGTCTCCTGGCGCCTCGTGGAATTCAGGTGACTTCCTCCGTTTACGATGCCCTCTACTTATAGCACCTTGCCGAAGGGGAGGCGGTTCTGATATGAATGGGTGCATCAACAGGCGGGGAGGTATTTATGTTCCTTCAATATACAGATGCAGGCGGTAAACGTCATGAAGTGCTCTTGTCGGGCCGCTCGTCCCTGACGTTCGGCCGTTCCCCGGAAGCGGATGTTTGCATCCCGGAAACCAAAATCTCCAGGATCCATGCCGAAATCCGTCAATGGGAACAGGATTTCGTGATCAAGGACTTGCGCTCCCGCAATGGCATCTACCTGAATGGTGTCCGCACCGAAGTGGCGGTGCTCAAGCCCGGCGACATCATCCGGATCGGGACCCATGAATTTAACGTCGAGCAGGAGGCCATGAAGGGCACCCGCACCATTGTCCGCGAAGTCACCGAGGAGCTCGAGGAAGGCAAGAAAGGCTATCGCACCATCCTCCGCGAAATCGTCCAGAGCACGGACCTGAAAAAGAAGTAGGCAGGGAGCAGGCAGCAGTCAGCAGGAATCCAATCCTAAACTGCCCACTGCCTACTGCTCACTGCCCACTGCTCACTGCCCACTGCCCCCTGACTTCTTATCCGCGTGATGCCTCACATCGCGGCCCTCGACAACAAAGATCGTGATCTCGGCAATATTCGTGGCGTGGTCGCCGATGCGTTCCAGGTAGCGCGAAATCAACAGGAGGTTCAGTGCCCTGGACACCGCGGCCGAATCCCGCGTCATGTAATCCGTCAGCTCCACCGAAATCGCGTCTTTCAAGTCGTCCAGCCGGTCATCCCGCAACAGGACTTCCCGGGCCAGGTCCACGTTCCGGTTCACGAAGGCATGGAGGCTGTCGCGCACCATGCCCCGGGCGATCATCGCCATCTCGGGTATGATCTCGAACGGCTTCAGCGGCGGCTCCTTAAGCAGAGTCTGGGCGCGCTGGACGATATTGATGGCTTCATCGGCCAGTCGCTCCAGATCGGAATTCGCCTTGGCGGCACCCATGATGAACCGCAGGTCACCGGCTGCCGGCTGGTGCAACGCGATCTGCGTCAGGCAGGTCTCGTCAATCTCCACCTGCATGTGGTTCACCTGCTCCTCGCGCTGGTAGATGGCCTGGATCACCGATTCATTCCGGTCGACCACCGCCTTGATCGCGTCGGCAATCATGACCTCAGCCATCGCACTCATCTTCATCAGCTGATATTTCAGCGCCTGCAGATTTTCATCAAAATGACGTTCCATGGTCTTGTCCTCCGAGCCGAGTGTTCAGATTTCAGTGTTCAGTGTTCAGTGTTCAGTGTTCAGAATTCAGCCCAATAATAGTCTCTGGTGTATTATTCTGACTTCTGAATACTCTACACTGAAAACTCTTCTTACCCGTATCTTCCGCTGACATAATCCTGCGTCCGTTTATCTTTCGGACTGGTGAATATCCCGGCCGTCTGACCGAATTCTATCATTTCGCCCAGCAACATGTAACCTGAATAGTCCGAGATACGCGCGGCCTGCTGCATGTTATGCGTCACGATCACGATGGTGTATTTAGCCTTGAGGTCCAGCATCAGCTCCTCGATGCGGGCGGTGGCGATCGGATCCAGCGCCGAACAGGGCTCATCCATGAGGATCACCTCAGGCTCCACAGCCAGAAGCCGCGCCACGCACAACCGCTGCTGCTGGTCCAGCGGCAGCTCCAGCGCGGAATGCTGCAGCTTGTCCTTGAGCTGATCCCACAGCGCCGCGGATGTCAGGCTTCGCTGGACAATCTCCTCGACGCGGTCCCCGTCACGCATCCCCGCCACCCGCAACCCGAAGGCCACATTGTCGTAGATCGACAGCGGAAAGGGATTGGGCCGCTGGAAGACCATTCCCACCCGTTTGCG
>CAZMSS010000261.1:0-4334 GCA_964568965.1 uncultured Verrucomicrobiota bacterium
TACCGGGATCCAGGGGAGGATTTCGCCGTCGCGGATCAGCGTGGCCCGGCGGATGGTTCGGCCGCAGGAGACGCAGAGCCGTATGCGCACGCCGTCGCCGGCCACCCCCTCCACTGAACTGCCGGCAGGCTGGCCGTCCAGGGTTGCGGCCATCGCGATTTTGGTGTTGGATACGCCGAATGTGTAGCGGTTCCGCAGCGCCTCCCAGACGCCTGCGGCTGAGCGTTCCTTCACCCAGAAGCCGGTCAGCCCCAGGCAATTGGCGCCCGAGCGGAAGTGATCGCTCCCGCCGACGATGCCGACCTTGCAGCCCATGTTCAGGAATGGCGTGGGAAATGCAACCGCTCCATCACGGGGATCCAGGACCGCGTTGCACCGCCCCTGCATGGCTTCCATCGCGACCTCGAGGCGGGGCTCGAAGTGCTGTAGCATTTCGGCCTCGCTGGGGGTTTCCCCGTGGAAATGCTGGAGCGCGAAGACGCTGTCCGGTGGCAGTGTTTCCAGGACGTGCCGGTAACTTGGAAGGCGGTGCCCCTTGTGGCTGGCGAGGATCAGGATCAGGCGCTCGAAGATCGCCCGGTCATGCGCATACCAGTTCGTGTGTCGTCCCGAGGCCATCATCGGCTCGGTGCCGTAGAGGACGATCCCGCGGTCGCCCGCCAGAAGTTCAAGCCGGTCCATGCACCAGGCCATTTCGGTGCTGCTGTCCGAGTGACTGTGCTCGGTCAGGGTGAAGACCTGGCAACCCAGCACATCCCGCGCGAACCGGATGTTTTCATCCGGACTTCCGTCCACAGCCCCGACGCATTTGGAATAGTTCGTATGGACATGCAGGTCTCCCCAGAGGAGCGTCCGTCCGGGATAGGGGGACGGCAGGGTGGGGGGCTCCAGGATAATGTCCCGGTATCCGGAGGGAATGGCATAGGGCCGCTTCCGTTCGTCCGGAACCTCGAACCGCTCCAGCCGGGCCAGGCCTTCGAACTCAACGATGTCCACCCGGTGGCGGTAGCAACGGCTCGCCTGTCCGTCATTCTCAAGTGCAGGGAACAGCCCGATGTGCCGGGCGCCCAAGGACAGGACGGCACAGGAGGTGTCGGGCAGGACCAGGCCGGGACTCAGCCGCCGGGGCGCTTCCCATTTTGAGCCGGTCCAGCGGGACCAGAAGACGTCCCACCCGAATGTTTTGAACCCGCAGTAGCGGAATTGCCGGAAAACCACCACGGGCCGGCCTTCTTCGACAAGCAGGCGGGGCATGATCGGAGGCAGGTTCTCCGGGCCGATCGATTGGAATGCCCTTCGCTCGACGGGCATCACGTTGCCGTTTTTCCCGGGAAACGGCGAGAGGTATCCATGGGCATAATGCCAGAGCCGGATCTCGCGGTGTTTCCCGAGCTGGGATCCCTCGCCAAAAGCGGGGCAGCACTCCGCCGCAACATAGGCCTCATCGCCTTTACCGGCCCAGGCAAGATCCGCGTTGAAGGCATAGTCGTCGTGGCGGATCTCAACGGTTGCATGCGCCTTGCCCTGCACGAGGGGCGTCAGTTCCAGAAAAATTGAATTCCGGGAGCATTGCTCGGTCAGGAGCATGAGGCCGCCCTCCGTGGCGGCGAGCCGCGGATTCCGGCCGGGCGTCTGAAATACGGTACGGCCGCCTGCATCAAGCAGGATCACCCTGGCCAGACCATCCGGATCGTCGAGCTCACAGGCCAGAATGAGTCCATCCGCGGTTGCCGCCACTTGGGGGGCGCGCAGAATGCCCCGGTGCCGGAAGACGGTGTGAACGGTCGTTGCCTGGAGCAGCATGAGATGCCATTCGCCGGCGTGCCTTTCGGTCCAGGCCAGTACAGGCGCCTCGACCGGCTCCTTCGGGCAGGCCGGGCCGTCGATCCGCTCGGCACAGGCCAGTTCCCGCTGAGTCAGCCCATCAGCCGATGGCTGGACCAGGACCAATCGTCGCGGGAGGCCGACGGCCTCCTTCTGCCATTGGAGGCAGCGTTCGACGCGCTCCTCAAAGCGCTCCGGTGTTCCGGATTCGAAGGCGTTGAGGTCGGCCCCGTCCATGACCAGGACCCCGGCATACCAGCCTGTCGCGCACAAACCGCCGGACACGCTGTATCCGCCTTCAATGTGGCGTGTCACGGGGCGCATTGAATCACCGGGCTTTCAATTCCAGCCACCGCACTGCGGCGCCTGGCCTGATCATTATTCCTGCTTTCGCAGGATCACGGCGGGGCCTGAAAGATCCAGCGAAAGGCCGGTCTTCTGCGCCACCTGGATCAGGATGTCATGGAGCGTGGCGTTCGTGAGCGTCAGGGAGATCTCGGCTTCGCTCGTCCGGTCCAGGTTTTTGATCTCCACGCCGGTCTTGGTCTTGTCGTGAAGTCTGGAGTCAAGCGTGAGTTGGGGGGCAACGTCATTGATGTTTGCCCGCTCCAGGACAATGGACGGGATGATGATCGAGTTGAGTTTCTTCACCAATTCGGCTGACTCTTGCGCCTGGGTTTCCCCGGCCAGGCAGAGCGCGCCTGCAAGAACGACACACAGGGTTATAACGGTGTTTCTCATGGTCTCGGGTCTCCTCGTTGTTTTTGACAAGAAAGCTTGCACTGCTGTGTTATACAAGAAGCAATACGGTAGCATTGCCCGGATGCCTCGTCTTCCGGCCTCCTGACATTCACTTGCTCTATTTTTGCATGGCAGGAATCCCCCCTGGGATTGACTTTCCCGCCATAAAACATGATTGTGCCAGCCGATGGTTGCTCATCCGGACGGGTGGGGTCGCGGGCGTGGATATCAGTGGGTGGAATTATGACAACTAGAGCGGGTGGAATGATGGTTCTGGTGTGGTTATTCGTTGCCGGCGTGGGCGTGACGCTGCAGGCCCAGGACTCATCCACGGGGCCCCAGCCCCGGAATGCGGATCGCGCCAGAAAGCTGTATGAGGCAAAACTTGCGCGATACAAGGCCGCCCCGTCGCCTGATGTGCTGGTTCTGCCGGGACTGGTTGCCAACCGCACGACGAAACAGATTGAACTTCTCGCGGAAAGCACAGGGCTGGGGGGAAACAGCACCGCCGAATTCCTGCTGATCGACCAGGTGAGCGGGCACGGGTACGAGGCGCTCTTCTGGTCCTACGCCAAGCCCAGCGACATTCATGCCGCGCTGGTGTTTGTGGGGATGCAGCCCGGGGCCCCCTACGATCCCGGACAGTTGCGTTTCTGGCCCAAGGGGGAACGCGTCATGATCAGCCTTGTCGACACGAATCGGCCCGCCGGCACATCGCCGCTCAGGATCGAGAACCTGATTCTGGATAAGAAGACGGAGAAGCCGTTGGCGGAGTCGGGGTTCATCTTCACGGGGTCAATCCGGGCCCCTGATCCGAAGGGGGGGACGGGTGTCGTGTATGTTGCCGACAATTATGACCCCAAGTCCATCGCCTCACTCTACAACGAACCCGGGACGGTGTTGGACGTGCCTTGGCAGGCGGACAAGGGGGCTGTATATGGCGCCCAGGTGGTTAACCCCGACCACGTATTATCCGCGGGCGATCTGGTGACGCTCATCCTGGAGCCTGAACGGAAGGACGGGTCGCGCCGTGTGAAGGACCTGGTGATGGATGTCGGGTTGAGCCCTGGCAAGCCCGGGCCCGCGGATCCCGCCGCCAAGCTGGTTGAGACCGGGCGGTCCTTTACGTTCCGCGTGAAGGACATGAAAGGCAATGTCCTGGGAAAGGAAAGTTCCCTGGAGGGCGCGCTGGCCGCGATTTCCGAACTGCTGAAGACGGGTTCCGAACCGTATCTGTCCGTTTGCTTCGATGGAGCCCTTACGCTGTCGGACGTGCGCCGCACCTGTGTCATCCTGGGCGTGATTGAATCCGGGGCCGGCCTCAGGTTCGAGCCGCCGCAGGAGGGGCAGCTGTACTTCAAGGCCTTTGTGCCCGATGAGCGCTGGCGCGATGCGGATGCCCGGGTCGCACAGCCCTGGGAGCTTCATCTCGTCAGGGAGAAGGGCCTTGTCTCGGGTAAACTGGTGATGAATGAATCGGTATGGACCGATGGGAATCCGGAACCCAGGATGAAGGTGACCTCATTTGATGTTGCCACGCCCAAGGCCCTGCGGGAGCAGTTGGACGCCGACGCCGGGCGTCGCAAGCAGGGCAACCGAAGTCCCGACCTGCCGGTGCTGCTGATATATGCCAAGGGGGACCTGACCTACGGCGAACTTATCCGTTTCATCACCCCGGCGCTTCGCACCCATAACACCGTCCATGTGTTTCTTCCGCCGGGGAGTTGACGTCGCTCCTGCGTTGGAGCGGAATGCGTAAGCATTCCGGC
>CAZMSS010000262.1:0-4321 GCA_964568965.1 uncultured Verrucomicrobiota bacterium
CCCTGGAGCGGATTCGCGAGCTTTTCGGGCAGGATGTGGTTGACGGGCTCAGGGCGGTGGAGAGCGGTCCGGGCGACGTGAAATTATCGGGGTTTGTCAGCCTGCCGTCGTTGACCCGGGGCGACCGCAGCGAGCAGTATGTGTTTGTCAACGGGCGGCCTGCCTCTGCGCCGGTGGTGAGTTATGCCATCAACGAGGCCTACCACTCCCTGCTCCCGGATGGCCGTCATCCCACGATATTCCTGTACCTCGACATGGCGCCCGACCTGGTGGATGTGAATGTGCACCCCACGAAGAAAGAGGTGCGGTTCCGGCGTCCCTCGGATGTGCGCGACGCGATTATCGGAGCCATCCGCAAGGCCCTGACGAAGTCGGGTGCGGCTTTTGTCGCGGGCCAGGCGCCGATCGCGGCGCCGGCGCCCGCGATGCCGGCGGCCGTGACGCCGCTGTTGAAGATTGATGACCTGCCGGCGTCGAGGGTTTTCTCCTATCCCCGCCTGCCGCCCCTGGAGCCGCGTCAGGCGGCTGTGGGGCTGCCGGGCGCCGTCACGGCGGGGGATGGAAAACCCGCGCCCGCGGCCGGTTCGACGCCCGCGATGCCGGCCCCGAAGGCGCCCTGGACCTGGTGCCGGGTGCTGGGCCAGATCAACGGACTTTACGTGTTGCTTGAGACCGAGGATGGCTATGTGGTGATGGATCCCCATGCGGCGCATGAGCGGGTGCTGTTCGAGAAACTGTTGAATGCGGTGGAGCAGGGCCAGGTCGAGAGCCAGGGATTGCTGGTGCCGGAGACGGTTGAATTACAGCCACGTGACGCCCTGTTTGTGCGCAAGAACATCGAGTTGATGAAGAAGCTGGGGCTGGGGGTTTCCGAGTTCGGGGGGGATGCATTCGTGGTGGATGCCCTGCCCCGGGGGATGGATGGCCTCGGCATCAAGGACATGTTGATCGACGTGGCCCGCCATCTGGAGACGCTGGGGGAGCGGGGGAGCCACAGCCGGTGGCGTGAAGAGGCAATCGCCCAGGCGGCCTGCAAGGCCGCGGTGAAGGCGCGCGACCGCCTGAGCCTTGCGGAGGTGGAGCAGCTCGTGGTTGCGCTGGCCTCGGCCGAGATGCCCTACACCTGTCCGCACGGCCGGCCGACACTGATCTACACCTCATTCAAGGAGTTGGCCCGGAAGTTCGGTCGCGAGTAGGGGACGTCGGCGCTTGACTTTATGGCGTCAAGGCGTAATCAATATCCGCTTGTTTTCAAGGGAGAGTCCGGATGAATAATGTCACGATAACCGATATGATCATGCAGGGGTGGCCGGTGTTGACGGTCCTGCTGCTGATGTCCATTTTTTCCATCACCATCATTGTGGATCGTGTGCGGTTGATCCGGCGCTATCAGGTGAATGCGAGGTCGTTCATGGCGCGGTTGCTCCGCATTCTGGCGGAGCAGGGGACCCCGCAGGCGGTGGAGTTCTGCCGGAAGTATGAATTTCCCGTTGCGGTGGTGTCGGCCGAGATCCTGACCCAGGCCGGGGGGCGGAAGGCAAAGGAGCGGGCGATGGAGCACGCCATGCAGGCCCAGGTCCGGAAGCTGGAATCCATGGTTCCGGTGCTGGGAACCGTGGCGAGTACGGCGCCGTTTGTGGGGCTGTTCGGGACGGTGGTCGGTATCATCAAGGCCTTTGCCAGCATCGCGGCGAACGCCGGGGGCGGGCCCGAGGTGGTGTCCGCAGGCATCGCTGAGGCCCTGATCACCACGGCCTGCGGGCTGGTGGTCGCGATTCCCGCCCTGATCGGCTACAACTACTGCATCCACATGTCGGAGGTTCTCATGACCGATGTCGAACTGTCGGTTTATGACCTGGTGGAGAGGGTATGCAAGGGTGAGGAGGGGGCTTCCGCGTGAAGGCTCCCGCCAAGGTGCTGGGAAAGCACCGCATGATGGCGGAGATCAACATGATCCCGTTCATCGATGTGGCGCTGGTGTTGTTGCTCATCTTCATGATCATGACGCCGCTCCTGGTGCAGTCCCAGCTCAAGATCAACCTGCCGGGTATCAAGAAAGTCGAGCCAGAACAACCCCGCAAGCAGACCCTTACGGTCCAGGTGGACCGGGCGGGCACCGCCTACCTCGGCGGAATGCCGGTGGCGCCTGATCTTCTCGAGGGGCGGTTGCGCCAGTTGCTGGCCGACCCGGAAAACCAGCCGGTCGTGGTGGAGGCCGACAAGGATGTTCCTTTCCAGCATGTGGTGACCGTGATGGATGCCGCCAAGCGCATCGGCGCGAAGAAGCTGGCCGTCAGCGTCAAGAAGCAGGGGCAGAAATAGGACTCCGGAACAACAGGCCCCAGCCTCTACAGCCAGGGCCGGGTGGGAACATCTAAGGAGATCTTAATCTCCGTCCCTCCACTGACAGTATACCTTAAAACGCCCCGTGTGACGACAGTCATTCGGGTGGTGGCGTCCCGTTATCAGGGATTGACTTTACCCCTATTTTTAAGGCATTATTTGACCTTTTGGAAAGGTCAGGCCATGGCATTCAGACAAGAAATTATACCTTTTATCATTGCCGTCATAATTCTGGGGGTCATCTTCGCGGGAGCGTTGCGCCTCGGGCGCGTTTCCTGGCGCAAGGCCTTTGTCTTCAGCGGCATCGTGACGGTGATCCTGATTGGATACCTGCTGGTGTTCTTCCGGGATCCAGTGAGGACCCCCTCCCCGGATCCGGCGGACATCATGGCCGGCGCGGAAGGGAAGATCATGTCGGTGGTCGATGTGGATGAACCGGAATTCCTGAAGACCAAGGCGGTCCGGGTCAGCATTTTCCTCAGCCTGGTGGATGTGCACGTCAACCGGGCACCGATTTCGGGAAAAGTGGAGCATGCCCAGTATTATCCGGGCGCGCGTTATTTCACGTTTGAGGAGAAGTCGTCGGAGCTGAACCAGCATAGCTCGATTGTGATTCGCGGCGACAAAACCTCCTGCGTGGTGAAGCAGATTGTCGGCCCCGTGGCACGCCGGGTCGTTTACTGGGTGGAGCCCGGGCAGGATTTGAAGAAGGGGGATCGGATCGGCATGATGAAGTTCGGGTCCCGCCTCGACATGTATTTTCCTCGAGCGGACGTGGATGTGATTGTGCAGAAGGGCGACAAGGTTCGCGCCGGGGAAACCGTTGTGGCCCGCCTGAGGAACTGACATCATGATGAAATCCGAACTGACCTGGCGACAACTGATTCCCATTTCCGTCACCCTCATGGCGATGCTGTGCGGCTTCTTCAGCATCCTGGTGACCGTGGAGAGCATGAATGAGACCCTGGCCCGGGCGGGGGAGATGCATCGCTGGTCGGCCCTGCTGATCATGCTGGCAATGATCCTTGACGGCATTGACGGGAATATCGCCCGCAAACTTAATGGCTGCACCGAGATCGGGGCCGAATTGGACACCTATGTGGACATGACCGCCTTCGGCATTGCGCCGGCGGTGCTGATCTATACCGTGATGCTGACCGGGTCGATTCCCCAGGACAGCGCCCGGATATTCTGGCGGGTGGCGATGACCGCGGTGGTGGTGCTTTCCGGCGTGGTGCGGCTTGCCCGCTTCAAGGCGAAGGATCCCGCGCGCGGGCAAGGCGGCTACACGGGCCTGCCGATTACCGCCTGTGCCGGATGGGTGGCCATGCTGGTGTTCATCAGTCAGAGCAAGCCGTTTGAGAACTACTCCCTGTACAGCGGGTGGGTGGCCGGGGTTTTCATTACCGGAGTGCTGATCTTCATCAGCCTGCAGGTCTCCAATGTGCGCTATCCGAAACCCACCAAGCATCCCGCCTTGTTCATCCCCATGGTGATCATGGTGTGCGTCCTGTTCGGCCCCCAGAAAATAGCCGTTCCGGCGGCGGTTTTCATGGTTCTCATGGTATTGGGTTACATCTGCCTGGGGCCCCTCTACATGAAGCATGTCGAGCGCCGCGCCCCCCTGAAAGAGGGATGACCCGCCGTGTGCCCCGATCCCCGGCAGGAATTCAAGGACCTCCTCGGCCAGACGGCGGAGTATCTGTCGTGGTTGAAGGAGGACGGGGTCTCGCAAATTGAGGTGGGGCGAGGGGGGCGGATGGCTCCCCCGCCGCTCCCGAAAGGAACCACAGCCGATATGGAACTCGTCAGGATCGCCAAGGTAATTTCCGGATGCAAGAAGTGTCCGCTTCACAAGACGCGCACGAACACCGTGCCGGGGCAGGGGGATGGCAAACGACCCGACATCATGTTCATCGGGGAGGCCCCGGGCTGTCTCTTATACACATCTCCGAGCCCACGAGACAGGCAGAAATCT
>CAZMSS010000263.1:0-4312 GCA_964568965.1 uncultured Verrucomicrobiota bacterium
TGAAAAAATCGATTATGAGAGCAAGCGGCAATTGTGTCAAACCAGCGCAGAGACGTTGACGGGACGGACGGCGACGCCTATGCTGCCCGCATGAGAAACGGAGCGTGTTTGTGACGCAACTGCAGGCGGCGGGCGCGGGGAATGTGACGCGCGAGATGAAGGCGGTGGCGGAGGCGGAGGGTCTGCCGGTCGAAGCTGTGCGGGAGGATCTGGCGGCCGGGCGCGCGGTCGTGCTCTTTAACCCGGGCCATGCCGGCGCACAGCCGGTCGGTGTCGGACGGCGTTTCCGCACCAAGGTCAACGCCAATCTGGGCCGTTCTCCCGAGCAATCCGAGGCCGGCGGGGAACTGCGCAAACTGCGCGTGGCGCTGGACGCGGGCGCGGACGTGGTGATGGACCTCAGCGTGGGGCCGGATCTCTGCGCGATCCGCCGCGCCATGCTGGCGGCGAGTCCCGTGCCGCTCGGCACGGTGCCGGTCTACGAGGCGGTTTCGCGGCTTTCGGACGATCTGCCCGTGCTCGATGCCGACCTTTTGATGACCGTAATCCGCGAGCAGGCCGGGCAGGGCGTCGACTTCATGACCCTGCACGCCGGCTTGCTGCGCCGCCATCTGCCGGCCGCGCTGGGACGGGTCATGGGCATCGTCAGCCGCGGCGGCGCGATCATGGCCGAATGGATGTCCGTGCACCAGGCGGAGAACCCGCTTTTCGAACGCTGGGACGAAGTCCTGGCGATCTGCCGGGCGCACGATGTGACGGTTTCGCTGGGCGACGGTTTGCGTCCGGGCTGCCTGGCGGATGCCGGCGATGCCGCCCAGTTCGGCGAGCTGGATGTGCTCGGCGACCTTGTGCGGCGCTGCCGCCGGGCGGGCGTGCAGGTGATGGTCGAGGGTCCCGGCCATGTGCCCTTCGACCAGATACGCGCCCAAATGGAGCGCGAACAAGCCGTTTGCGACGGCGCGCCTTTCTATGTGCTGGGCCCGGTGGTGACGGATGCCGCCCCCGGCTACGACCACATCACTTCGGCGATTGGCGCCACCGCCGCGGCCTGTTACGGCGCGTCCCTGCTTTGTTACGTCACCCCGGCGGAACACCTCGGCCTGCCCAACGAGGCGGAGGTCCATCAGGGGGTCATGGCCCACCGGATTGCGGCGCACGCGGGCGACGTGGCGCGCGGTCTGCCCGGCGCGCGGGCGCGCGACGACGCCATTTCCCGCGCGCGCGTGGCGCTCGACTGGGAGGGGCAGTTCGCGCTGGCGCTCGACGGCCATCATGCCCGCGAGCGTTACGCGCTGACGCGCGTCTGCGACCCGGCGGACGCCGATCATTGTTCGATGTGCGGACGCGCCTTCTGCGCGATCCGCACGACGCGGCGCATCAGGGAGAAGAATGCGGCAGGTGGATAGGCTGTAGACTGTTAGACTATTAGGAAAGGCGCGAAATCCCGCCCAATTTCGGTGAAGTCATCTGCGATAGCTGAATTCCATTTGCTTGTATTTTCACCTAACAGTCTAATAGCCTAACAGTCTAACAGCCTCTGAGAATTTCCCGTGAACGACACGCTCCAAAAAAGCCCCATGGAAGAACTGCTCGAGATCATGCGGCGGCTGCGCGCGCCCGGCGGCTGTCCCTGGGATCGCGAGCAGACGCTCGACACCTTGAAGCCGTTCCTGATCGAAGAGTGCTACGAAACGATCGACGCCCTCGATTCGGGCGATCCCGCGCGCCACGAGGAGGAACTGGGCGACATTCTGTTGCAGGTGGTCTTTCAAGCCCAGCTGCGCACGGAGGCCGGGCAGTTCGGCTTCGACGACGTCGTGCGCCGGCTGTGCGGGAAGCTGATCCGGCGTCATCCGCACGTCTTCGCCGAAAGCCAGGTGGCGGACAGCGCGGACGTGCTGCGCAACTGGGAAAAAATCAAGGCCGTGGAAAAGCAGGGCGAGCGCAAGTCGGCCGTGGACGGCGTGCCGCGCCACCTGCCGGCGCTGATGAAGGCGCACCAGGTGCAGACCCGCGCGGCGCGCGTGGGGTTCGACTGGTCCGCCATGCACGACGTGCTGGCCAAGATCGACGAGGAGCTGGCCGAGGTCAAGGCCGCGCTGGCCTCGGGAAATCGCGAGCACGTGGCGGAGGAGATCGGCGACCTGCTGTTTTCCGTGGTCAATCTGAGCCGCTTCCAGAAACTGCAGGCCGAGGAGCTGCTGACGGCCACCGTGACCAAGTTCGTCAGGCGCTTCCACGCCGTCGAGCGCCGCCTGCAGGATCGCTCCCGGCGCCTGGAGGACTGTTCGCTCGCCGAAATGGACGCCGAGTGGAACGCGGTCAAGGCGCAAGAGCGCGAATCACGGCGGTGAATTTTGTCGGTGGAACTCAACGGATCCAGCCCAGTATTTCAGATGCTGGTCAGGATTTTTTACGTATCCATTCCTTCACCAGCACCGGCAAGCGCGCGAGGACTTCGCGCCCGACAAGGACTTCATCGACGTATCCCATGTGCAGCATGTCGATTACACGGCAAAGATAGGATTTTCCGCAATTCCACCACGTGTAACGCGCGTCAATCATGAGGTAGTGAAGAATATTGATATTCTCGCTTGAGGCGATTTCCTCAATCTCCATACCGTCGAGCAGCGTTTCGTAGACGCCGTCGGCGACACGGCTTCCGAAGGTAGTTGTGTAGTAGTATTCCTTCACTTCCCATACTGCAATTGGGTTGATCACCGAAGGGAAAGCGCCATCCATGCGGCGGGCGAAAGTTCGTAAAGGAGATCCATTGGCAGCGACAGTGGTGAGTGCGCGCGGATCGCAGTCGCACGGCTTGCCTTTGACGTTTGCCTCGATCAGCATGTTGACAATGCAAGTCAAGTAAGCCGGAGCCTTCTTTGACTCCTTCTGTTTGTTCATGGGCAGCGGGCAACCCGGTTTCAACTCACGCTTCAAACGGGTGAATTCCTTCTTGGCTTGCAGAGCGTCCATCAGGTTTGGTTCCACGTGTTCGTGCAGTAAGTTCGCTCGAAATGTAAAATAGTCGTGAAGCGTGCTCCATGTGCTACGGCCGTTCGGCAACGGAACGTCCAACGCCGCAGGGGTCAATCCGAGTGCTGCGAGAGCATGCCCTACCGTTTCGCGCGCCGGAATAGCGATCTGTCCCCGACTGGCATAACCGCACTCCTGCCCAATCAGGCGAACGAGAGCCCAGAATCGCTTGGGCAAACCCACGAATTGCTTGTCAGGCGTCATGATGAGGAAGATACTCCTTGAGCAGCGCTATTGGGTCCATGTTCAGGGCACGACATACATCAATGGTTTCGACGAATGACAAAAGCCGCTCGCCCGACTCGTACTTGCTTACAAATGACTGGGGTTTCTGGAGAACGGCGGCGAGTGCGGTCTGTGTCAGACCGTTTTTTTCTCGTCTTTGGCGGAACAGTCTCCGCAAGTGTTCCTCGTTGGCCGCATACCTGTCATGCTTCACGAATCCGAATATAGGATAAACTTGACAAGAATCCCAAATCAGGATATTGTTGCCCACATGAAGGTCAAGGAAGATACTCTCGATATGTTCTATGGAACGGAGTTCCAGCACGTTCCGCCATTCAGCACCCAACTTCTGAAATGGATCGGCAACAAACAACGGTTCGCACACAAGATCGCTTCGTTTTTTCCTTCTGATATTCGTACATATCGTGAACCATTTCTCGGAAGTGGCGCCGTTCTTGGGGCACTCCAACCTCCCAGCGCTGTCGGTTCTGACATTTGCGGCCCCCTGATGGAGATTTGGCGTTGTCTTCACGATTCGCCCAGCCAACTCGTGGAGTGGTACAGAACGCGGTATAGTGAATACAGAAAGGCTGGTAAACCGGCAGGCTACGAACGGATAAAGGCAAGTTATAACGCAAAGCCGAATGGTCCGGATTTTTTGTTCATTTGCCGGAGTTGCTACGGAGGAGTCGTCCGTTTTCGGAAGAGCGACGGGTACATCTCGACGCCTTGTGGCGTCCATGATCCCATCGCGCCGGCATCATTCGCGCAGCGCGTTGACATATGGCGGCGGCGGACGGCGGGGGCGGAGTTCAGGCAAATGGACTTTGAAGAGGCCATGTCGCTGGCCAAGGTGAAGGACCTTGTGTATTGCGATCCGCCTTATGTCTGTAGTCAGGCAATCCTTTACAGAGGACAGGACTTTTCGTTGCCGCGCTTGATGCGCGCCATTGCAGACTGCAAGGCGCGTGGTGTTCGAATTGCCATGAGCATTGACGGAAATAAGAAATCCGGACGTGTCGATTGCGAACTGGACATCCCGGATGGTTTG
>CAZMSS010000264.1:0-4284 GCA_964568965.1 uncultured Verrucomicrobiota bacterium
GGGCGTGGCCGTGGATCAGGTTCCGCCCGCTCCCGCAAAGACCGTCGACCAGGCTTCCCGTTCTGCTCCCGATGTAAAACCTGATGCGGAAAAAAGTGATGTATCTGCTCCCGTTCCCCTTGCGGGTGAGGGGGGGGCGCCCATCGAGCCCAAGGAACTTCAGGAACCCCTCCCCGTTCTCAGCGGCACCTTCTATTCCGAGCAGAACCCCGTGGCGATCATCAACGGGTTCGCGCTGAAGGAGGGGGAGGCCGTGGGTGTCTTCCGCGTCGTCAAGATCCTGCCCCGCGGCGTGATCCTGAAATCCGGCTCCGGCGAAGTTGAGCTCCGGCTGAAGTGATTATGTAATGGATGCCGTTCCTTGAGTAATACGGATGAGAGGCGTATAAACGTCTTATTCAGCAAGGAGCCGGTATGAAAACACGATGCATCGCGCTTTTATTCTCGATTCTCACCCTCTCCCCTCTCTCCATCCTGCAGGCCCAGTCCAGCCAGCCCGTTCCGGATCTGGATGGCCTGCGCAAACAGGCCCTGAAGCATCAGCAGCAGGGGAACTTCAAGGAGGCCCTGGAGGATTACTCGACCCTCGCGACCGACCCGCGGGAAAAAGACGGGATGGCGGGGAATGACCTTGAGAATGCCGTGGCTTGCATGCAGTCGCTCAACCGGATCAAGGAGGCGGATGCGTTCCGCGAGAAGGTGGTCGGGATCCATCCCGGCAACTGGCGGGTGTTGGCGGCGGCGGCAAAAAGCATTTTCAACGGGGATCATAACGGGTCCATCGTGGCGGGAGTCTTCGAACGGGGGCCGCACCGGGGCCAGGGAAAGTTCGTCCAATCCGAGGAACGCGACCGGATCCGGGCCCTGCAGTTGATGGTCAGGGCCATGTCCCTGTTGGAAGCGTCACCCCGCCATCAGGGCGTGGAAGCGCGATCCTTTTATGAGGAATTTGCCGGCATGCTGATGGGCTTCCGCGGCTATCAGGAGGCCTGGCGGCTACAGGTGCTGAGCGACTTGACGGTGCTCCCGGATTACGAGGAGGGCCATTACTACTGGCGGGGCCGGCAGCAAACCCGGGGGGCCCCGGTGGATGAAAACGGGAACCCGGTATTCTACAGGGTTCCGGCGCACTACGAGGACGCCGTGAACGATGGAGAGCGCTGGCGCTGGATGCTGAAACAGTCGGTCGACCATGACCCGTCGAGCGATTACTCCGTCCGGAGCATTTTCGCCCAGTTCTTGAGCCAGCAGTTCGGGGTGGAGACCCTTGCCTGGGGCGGCTGGCATATGCCGCGGATTGATGAGGATGATCCCAAGGCAGCCACGGCCACCCTGGCGCTTCATACGCTGGCCGACAATGAGACCCTCGCCCGCCTTGCCACGGGGATTAAGCGTTTCACCCTGCCCCCGGAGTTTGATTTCATCCGGATCTATAGGGAATTAGCCGACACGAAATCCGGGTATGCCCAGTCGGCGCTCAACAGCCTGGCCGAAATATTCACCAACCGGCGCCAATACGAACAGGCCGCCACCTGCTGGCGCGAGAGCATCAAGTCCTACGGCGACGGATCCGACAACTGGAAGCAGAAGAAGCTCGACCAGATCGTCGGTAACTGGGGCCGGTTTGAGCCATCGATGACCCACCCGGCCGGGCAGGGTGCCCCGCTGGAGTACCGCTTCCGCAACGGCACGAAGGTGGTCTTCGATGCCCGTGAGATCAAGGTTCCCGAACTGCTGGCCGACATCAAGGACTATCTCAAGGCGAATCCCCGGGAGCTTGATTGGGAACGGACGACCCCGGACAGCATCGGCACCCTGCTGGTCGAGAAGAACCAGACGAAATACCTGGGCCGGGAAGCGGCCCGCTGGGAATTGCCCCTCACACCCAAGCCGCATCACTTCGACAAGGTTGTGACCGTAAAAACCGGCCTCAAGAAGGCGGGCGCCTATCTGCTGACCGCCACCATGGCAAACGGCAACGTGAGCAAGATCGTGGTCTGGGTGAACGATACCGTCATTGCCCGGAAGCAGGCCGACAAGGCCACCTGGTTTTATGTCGCCGATGCGGTCAGCGGCAAGCCGCTCGCGGGCGTGAATGTCGAGTTCTTCGGATACCGGCAGGAATACATCGAGGGCTGGAAGTCGATTGGCCGGCGCTACAATGTCCTGACCACGGCCTTTGCCGAGTTCACCAATCCCGATGGCCAGCTGACCCCCGCCCGCAAGGATTTCGAGCAGGGGTACCAGTGGCTGGTCACGGCCACCACGGCCGATGGGCGTCTCGCGTACCTGGGGTTCTCGCCGGTCTGGTATGGTCAGCACTACGACCAGGATTACAACCAGCGGAAGGTTTTCGGCATCACCGACCGCCCGGTCTACCGCCCTGACCAGAAGGTGAACTTCAAATTCTGGATCCGTCATGCCCGCTATGACGAGGAGAATTCCTCCGACTTTGCGGAGCAGGACTTTGCCGTGATCATCACGAACCCAAAGGGCGAGAAGGTGTTCGAGAAAACCTTCAGGACAGACGCCGTGGCCGGACTCCAGGGGGACATGACGCTCCCGAAGGATGCGGCCCTGGGGCAGTACTTTGCCTATGTCTGGAAATCCGGCAGCGGGTGGGGCGGGGTGAACTTCCGGGTGGAGGAATACAAGAAACCCGAGTTTGAAGTGACGGTGGATGCGCCGAAGGAGCCGGTCATGCTGGGCGAGTCCATCACGGCGACGATCAAGGCGAAGTACTATTTCGGCACGGCGGTGAAGAAGGCGAAGGTCAAGTACAAGGTCACCCGCTCGAGCTACACTGCCAACTGGTATCCGCCCATGCCGTGGGACTGGTTTTACGGGCCCGGCTACTGGTGGTTTGTCGCCGACACTACCTGGTTCCCCGGCTGGCGTGACTGGGGCTGCATCTGCCCGCGCTGGTGGTGGTGGCCGGCCCCCTACACCCCGCCCGAGCTGGTGGCCGAGGCGGAGGTTCCCATCGGGGCGGACGGGACTGTGAAATTGCCCATCGATACGCGGCTGGCCCTGGAGTTGCATGGCGACACCGACCACAAGTATGAGATCACCGCGGAGGTGACGGATGAGTCCCGGCGCACGATTGTCGGCCAGGGGACGGTGCTGGTGGCGCGCAAACCCTTCAAGGTCCATGTGTGGGTCGACCGTGGACATTACCGCCCCGGGGATGTGGTCAAGGCTGAGTTTGCCGCGCGGACCCTGGATGGCAACCCGGTGAAGGGCCGCGGCCACCTGGTGCTGTACCGGGTCGGGTACAAGGACGGGGCGCCGGTCGAGAAACCGGTGCGCAAGTGGGACTTGGATACGAACGAGGCGGGGCTGGCCTCGCAGCAGAGCCAGGCGTCGGAGGCAGGCCAGTACCGTCTGTCCTACACCCTGAAGGATGAAAAGCGCCGCTCCATCGAGGGCGCGTACGTGTTCGTGGTCCGCGGTGAGGGATTTGACGGCCGGGACTTCAAGTTCAGTGAACTCGAGCTGGTTCCGGAGAAGCGGGAATACCGGCCGGGCGACAAGGTGCGGTTGATGATCAACACCGACCACCCCGGCGCCACGATCCTGCTCTTTGTCCGCCCGGCGAACGGGGTCTACATGAGCCCGAAAATGCTGCGCCTTGCCGGCAAGAGCACGATGGAGGAAATCGAGGTGACGAGGAAGGACATGCCGAATTTCTTCGTCGAGGCGATGACGGTGTTCGATGGCCGGCTGTACAGCCAGACGCGCGAAATCATCGTCCCCCCTGAAAAACGCGTGCTGAACGTCGAGGTTCTGCCCTCGGCTGAGCAATACAAGCCCGGGGAGCAGGCGAAGGTCAGGGTGCGGGTGACGGATTTCTTCGGCAAGCCCTTTGCCGGATCCACGGTGATGAGCGTGTACGACAAGGCGGTCGAGTATATTTCCGGCGGGTCCAATGTCGCCGCGATCCGTGACTTCTTCTGGAAATGGCGCCGGCAGCACAATCCCCACACGGAAAACAATCTCGAGCGCTGGTTCACGAACCTCAGGCCAAGCCGGATGCTGGGTATGGATAACCTCGGCGTGTTCGGAGAGGGTGTCGTCGATGAGGTGGGGGATGATACGGATGGGGACGGGCTCATGCACCGCAGCACGCGGAGCGTAAGTCGTGGTGCAAGGAACGGCTCAAAGGCCTTGGCGAAATTTGGGTTTTCAAGGGAAGATGCGAGCCCGATGGTTATGGCTTGCGCCGTTGCGGACCGTGCAGCCGGGGCAGAGGACAAGGCTGACGGGATCGGGATGGGTGGGGGA
>CAZMSS010000265.1:0-4265 GCA_964568965.1 uncultured Verrucomicrobiota bacterium
GCGTTCAGGCGCAGGGCGTTGATGAGGATGGTTAGGAGCCAGGCGCCGGGCACGACGAGGAGTTGCGCGCGAAGGGGGAGGACGCGCCAGGTTGCCAGCAGGCTCAGGAAGGTGGCCATCATGCAGAAGTAGTCGGCTGCCGCGCAGGCGGGCACCACGGTGAGGTCCAGGTTTGGCCCTATCAGGCGGTAATCGTCGCCCTCCTGGATGCAGGGTGCGCCCGACAGGAATCCCGCCAGGTGTGCGGCCGGGGCGCAGAACGCGACCCGCCGCACGGGCAGGGACGAGGTGGCCGCCAGGGTGGTGATCAGGATGGCCGTGGCGAGGAGGATGCCGGTTATCCAGCGGCGGGGCATGCAGGGCTCCTTCCGGCGCGCGGGAGAAATTGAGAGAGCAGGATCATGATCGATCCGAGGGCAAGCTGGTTGAAGGCGAGGGCGACGAGTCCGCCCGCCAGCAGGAGCAACCAGACTGTGAACTGGGTGGTTGAATGTATCGATTCGCCAATAAACTGCGTGTTGTGCAAGGTGCGTAGGCTTGTGACGATGACGGCAATTCCCAGTCCGAAATAAAAGAGGAGGAACCCATAGACGAAGGGCGGTATGTGTCCGCCGGTCCTGATCGGCGTACCCGGCGCGGGCATGGTCGTGAAGAGAAAGAGCAGGTTGGCCTCGCCGAGATAAGGGGCATGGGCGGCGTTGGACAGAATGCGGGCGCCGAACCAGGTGCCGCCGGGCAGGGGCCATGAGGCGGCGAGGACCTGCGAGGACAGTGTCCAGGCATCATCGAACCGTCCGTTGGCCCGGGCGGCCGCCACGCCATAGGCATTGGCCGCAGGCCCGAACCCGGCCATGACGGGACCGGCATCCACATCATAAAACCAGTCCTTCCCGGGAATCGTTCGCGCATATTCCCGGAACCCGGTGGCTCCCAGCCGGTGCTGCCAGAAGCCCTTGAGATAACGGTTGTACCAATCGGATGCCCAATCGGGATAAAGCTCCGGGCAGTAGATGCAAACATAGGAATTACCGATTCCGCGCGACGGATCCTCCAGGGTCCCTGTATCGGGATAGGCAAAGTAGCCGGGCAATCCGTACACATCCACCAGGGATCCCCGGAAGGCGCGCCGTTCACGTTCGGCAAAGGCGCGGTGATCGGTGCCGAGCAGGGCATCGGCCCGGCGGATCATGGCCACGGCCGCGAAAACATCGATCGGGTAACACTCGCCGGGATAGTCGTTCAGGATGCCGTGCGGGGAGGCATCGAGGGCGGCGGACAGCGTCTCGACCTGGTCTCTCAGCCGGGCCAGATCCCGTCCGTCGCGGATCAGGTTCTCCCGCGAGACCATGGCCTGGATCAGCATGGCCCGGAAGAAGACGTTTTCGCGATGCAGGTAATCGGGCCCCCAATGGGTTTTAACCCAGGTGTGATGGGTGGGATCAAGCACGAGGGCCGTGGCCGCCTCGATCGCGCCGCGGGCATAGGCGGCGGGGGCGGTCCCCGGCGGCCGGCCGGGCTGGCGCTCCCATTCCCGCTGGAGATTTTCCGTTGCCGCGAGGTAGAACACGGACCCGAACATCGCCCATTCCGTGGCGGGGACATCATGCAGGGCGACGTCGGCCGCCTTGCCGGATTCCATGCGGGTGCGGGCCCACTGCTCATAGCGCGGGGTGAGGTGCCGGTGCACGCGCCACGCCGCGCGGGGAATGCCGAGGGGCTGACGGAGAGCCGGATCGGTGAGGTCCCGGATCAGGAGCGCCCCGGGCGCGAGGAGAAACCATACGGCCGCCCCGATCGCGATAGCGGCATTGATGCGGCGCATGAACGTAGCCTTGTCTTGTGGGATTTTCATGGAACGTCCTCCTTGCCAGTCAGTCCGACCAGTTCCGCCATCAAGGCGCATTCGAGACCAAAGGGAAGGTAACCGGCGAAGCCCAGAACCGGCATTTCGAAGAGGTGGAAGGCGTCGACAAACGGCACGGTATAAATCCATTTTTCCAGACTGAAGATGTTCCACATCTCCCAGAAGAACCCGCAGGTCAAGGCGGCGAGCGCCGCCACGACAACGCGCCGCCAGTCGCCCCGCGCGGGATCATTCAGCAGGGTCGGAATGCCGGCCAGGGCGCGAAGCGAGGCAATGACGATCAGGGGCGAGATCCAGAGCAGGGGAAAGAGGATCTCATGCCAGATACCGATTCCCGCGAGACCCGCTGCGGCGACGGAAAGAGCAGACCACGCAAGGATCCGGGGACGGGCCAGGGGGACGGGACGCCAGTTGGCGAGGCCGGCCCACAACCCGGGGTAACTGGCCAGCCAGGCACGCGTGGCAACGAAGGCGGGAAGCACGGTGGCGAAGGGTAGCATCGCCCGCATCACATACTCCGCTGCCGTCAGTTCCCCGATGCCGAGATAATGCCAGTTCTGCACAAAGCGGTTGAGGTACTCGAAGAACCACCAGAAGACGGCGCTGATGGGGAAGAGGGAAAGAAACGCGCCGGGGGCGTGGGTCAGCGGCGAGCGGCCGGTGCGCCGGTACGCCAGGGCATTCATCACGATGATGTAGGACAGCCACAACGGGGTGAAGGTGAAGGGTTGAAACGCGGAGAACCACGGGAAGCGTGTCCATGCCAATGTCCAGGCAGCCAGGCCGAAGAGAAGGGCCAGCCATCCCCACCAGGGGAAGCGGCCGGCGGGACGGAGGGAGCGATGGGGCGTTCGCAGTAGTCTTGTGATCACCGGCCCCACTACGCAGGCAATACCCAGAGCGAGCGCCGCGAACGCGACCCACGAGAATGGCGCATGGGTGACAAAGTTGGTCCGGGGCGGCATTTCGAGATAGGGCGCCAGCGGGGCGCCCGTGAGCCGGATCCCCAGAAGCGGCATGCCGATCAACAGGGCCATGCCACCGATCCATCCTGCAGCAACTTTCAGCCATTGAGTCATATCATCCTCATTCCTGCGTCGCCAAGGCTATGCAGGGCAAGCCGGTCGCGGTCGGTTCTTTTCAAGTCCCTGCCAGGCCCAGACGCCGCCCGGAGGTCGGCGCCCACCCGGCTTTCCCCCGCTCCGTGGCCACAGCCTGTCTTGCCTTCTTCAACACATCGGCGAGTGCCGACAGATATTCGTCGAACCGTTTCAGTCCCTTGTCGGTCAGCGCCACGCTGGTCTGGGGTTTGACGCCGACAAACGATTTGCGGATGCGGATCACGCTGGCCTCCTCGAGCGCCTTGAGATGACGGCTCAGGTTGCCATCGGTCAGCCCGCTGAGAGTCTTGAGCTCCGTGAAGGTCAACGCTTCGCTCGCCGCGCAGAGCGCGGACAGGATGGCCATGCGGCTGGGTTCATGGAAAATGCGCTCCAGCGCGGAGACGTCGGTTTCAACAGGATGTTTCATGGTCAGTTTCCTCCTCCGTGGTTTCATTTAACTCCGGCGGCTCCTCAAGCGGGCCCCTCCGCAAGATCCAGCCGCCGATGCTTTCGCCGGTGAAAAAGACGAGGCCCATCGGCCAGGGATTCAGGAAGCTGATTCCCGGGGTGAGCAGGCAGGCGACCCCCGCCGCCTGATAGAACAACCCCACCCGGATAATTCCCCCGGGCAGGGAGTGGCGATAGCCCATGTGGGCGAGCCCGTAGAGGCCCATCCAGATGCCGAACAGCAGGTTGAAATTCCCATGAAGCACCAGCGCGAGGCTGAGCGCCGCCCCGATGGCGAGGGCGGGTAGCACCTCCAGGGCGGGGCGCAGTTGGTCAAGGGCGCGGATGCCGCCCCGTTGCCGGAAAAACCAGATCGCCAGTCCGCCGTAATTCAGGAGCAGGGCGGCGCCGAGGACCACGGTCCAGCCCGCGAGCTGGAGCAAGGGGGTGTGGAGGGACTCGACCCGGTCAAGCACGAGTGTGGCGATCAGGGCGATGCCCCCGCCCAGCATCCGTGCCGTGCCGGAATAGCCGCGGAACCGCCGGCGCTCGAGAATCAGGTCGCGCATCCGGTCAACCTGCCCGAGTGCGTCATGGATATGGTTTGCGATCATCGGTGCTCCTCCTTGAAACACCCCGATCATCGCACAAGGCAAAATACTTTGCAACACAAAGTTATTTGCATTATTCAAGCCGCCCGGGCGCGATTCCCGCCCGGCCCCCGTTTTCAGGAAGGCGGGTGTCGGAGGGCGGCGAGGAGGGTCTGCATATCCGCGGGCAGCGGCGCCTCGAAGGCGAGGGAGTGACCGGTGGCGGGATGGGTGAAGACCAGCCGGGCCGCATGCAGCATC
>CAZMSS010000266.1:0-4231 GCA_964568965.1 uncultured Verrucomicrobiota bacterium
CGCTCCGATTCATGCTCCAACCGCGAGAGTACCAGCAGGTCGTCCACCATGGCCTCAAGCCGGCCCACCTGGCGCTCCATCATCCCGAGAAAACGTCGGGATTCCTCGGGGTTGGCGGCGGCGCCATCCGACAGCGTCTCCACACAGCCCTTGAGCGTCGTGAGCGGCGTCTTCAATTCATGCGACACATTGGCGACAAAATCCCGGCGCATGGACTCCAACCGCTTCAACCGGGTGATATCGTTCATCACCACCAACCCACCGATCACCGCGCCGGATTCATTCTTCAAGGCCGCGCCATGCAACTGGATGAACCGGTCCTCCTCCTCCCGGAACACCACGTCCCGCTCGACGGGGTCCTCGGAGGTCAAGGTCAACCCGATGAACTCCTGCAGGGCGATGTGCCGCACCACTTCCAGGATGTGACGGCCGCGCCCCTCATCGGGTTTCAGGCCGAACAGCCGGCAGGCCGCCGGATTGATATGCAGGATGCGCTGCGCCAGATCCACCGCCAGCACCCCCTCGGTCATATTGGCAAGAACGGCCTTCTGTTCATTATGCTGGAGCGCCAGGGAACGCATCCGCTCATTGAGTTGCCCCGCCATCTGGTTCATCGTCCGGGACAGCGAACCCAGTTCCTCCGTGTCAGGGACGGGAATGCGGGCGCTGAGATCACCCAGCGCAAACTGCTCCGAGGCCTGGCGCATGTAGTCCAGGGGGCGCGTGATGCGCCGCGACAGGAAGAAGGCCAGCACCGCAAACAGAGCCGCCACGGCCAGCCCGCCAAGGGCCACGTGGCGGTAGAATGTCGCCAGCGCCGCGTCCACAACCGCCAGGGGAAGCGAGGCGCGCACCACCACAGCCACCTCAGTACCGTTCCCGCGGACAGGAATGGCCAGATACATGAGGTGACGGCGCATCGTGTCGCTGTACCGGATAGATTGGCCGGTTGCGCCAGCGAGGGCGGAGGCAATTTCCGGCCGGTTCCGGTGGTTCTCCATCACTGCAGGGTTCTCACCGGAATCACCGATGACCCGGCCATCGGGCAGGATCACAGTAATGCGTGTCATGGTCACCCGGCCCACATCCTTGCACATCCGATCGATCACCACCGGGTCCGGAGCAGGCAGCAGCGGAATCTCACGGGCAAAGATCCGGGCGCGTGCCAGGAGATCGGATTCCACCTGCTCCTGGTGGAACTGACGCAGCGACCGGGCGGCGTACCAGGCCGTGGCGGCCAGCGCCCCCACGGTCACAATCAGGAAATAGATATATAATCGCCAGAACAGACTTCTGCGCCGCATGGTCAATTACTCCTTAAACCGGTAGCCGACTCCCCGCACCGTCTCGATGTAATCCCCGCGTTTCCCGAGTTTCCGCCGCAGGGAGACCACCTGGACATCCACGGCCCGGTCGGTAACCGCATAATCCTCCCCCTTCACACCGTCCACGATCTGCTCCCGGGTGAAGACCCAGCCGGGACGCCGGGCGAGAAAATGCAACAGCCTGAACTCCGATGCCGTCAGCTCGACCGAGGTCTTCCCGCACAGCACCTCGTGTCGGCCGGGATTGATGGCGATATCGTGGACTTTCAGGACTTCGTCCGCACTGGCAGGCACCTTCTCTTTGCGCCGCAGAACGGCGTGAACCCGCGCCAGGACAACCTTCATGCTGAACGGCTTGACGATATAGTCGTCGGCCCCCATCTCCAGCCCGACGACCACATCCGATTCCTCCCCGCGGGCAGTCACCATAATAATGGGAATGACTGCGGTCTCAGGTTTGCCTTTCAACAGGCGGCAGATTTCCAGCCCGCCCACGCCGGGCAACATCAGGTCCAGCAGGACCAGGCTGGGTTTCTTACGGGGAATTTCCGTCAACGCCTGGTCGCCCCGTGCGACGATGCTGACCTCATACCCCTCGCGGGTCAGGTTATAGGAAAGCAGGTCGGCAATATCCGGCTCATCCTCGACAATGAAGATATGTTTCTTGACCATGCCAGCATCGTAAGCAACCAAAAGGGGAAAGGGAACGGTTTTTTTGTTAGGAATTCGTGAGGCGAGAATGCGATCATTCCCGCCCATCCCGTCAAGGAACGTCCACAATCATGCCCGGAATGCTCTTGAAATGGACATCATAGGTAATCAGGCGTGCACCGGACTCAAGCGCTGTAGAGGCAATCCAGATGTCGTTAGTGGGAATGGGCGTTCCCTTCCGGCGTAACTCGTTCACCAGAATTGCATAGCGGCGGGCAATGTCCCATGTGACATCCTGAATTCGAACGCCAGGGCGCTCTAAAAACGATGTCAGACGCTCCTCGTTCTCCTTCACCCTGCTACCCGCCTCAAATCCGGCATGAAGTTCACCGAGTACGATAACAGGCACAATCAAGAGATCCGCTTCCTCCAAGTACACCTGGAGTCCGGCGTCTCCGAGCATTAGCCGGGAATAGGCACAGGTATCAATGCATCGCTTCATTTACCCCACAACTCCTCATCGATCTTCCTCGTGCCTTCCGTGGTCTTTTCGAATTCATCGAAATCCCGTTTTTTCCAAGTCCCGGCAAAAGCGGAAAGATCACGTTTACGCCGGGGATGCGCCTCGATCCCGAAATACCGCCTCAATGCCTGCACGGCGGCAGCGTTCATGCTCTGGTGGGTTTCCTTGGCAGCCGCAACGATATGCTCCACCACCCCATCGGGAACATTCCTCAAGGTCAATGTCTTCATGGTTCATTCTCCTTCACCGATTGACATCATTTGTGACATTATAACGACATCACTTTAAGCATCAACAGAATACCAAACAGGCAAAGTCATTCAAGGAATTTGTGCGTCTGGATTTCAACCTTGGCAAACACAACGGCCAGCAAACTGATCGCCACCAGCAACCCTGTCAGGCGGCGATGATCACGCAGGCTCCGCGACTCAGGCACATCGGGCCTGCCTTTGCTCAACACCCCCGACACCATGGTGGCGGAGATACCCCGCCGCCAAATCTCCCATGTAAAGCTCCAGAAGCCTGGAATCGGTGCGCGTCAGATCCACCACCAGCAACGCATCCAGCGCCATGTTGAACTTGGGATCCACATTGCAGGATAATACCCGCCCCCCGAGTTTAATGTACTGCCTCATCAGCACCGGAATCCCTTTTCCGTCCGGCTCGACATCGCTCACCATCTCGGACAGGGCATCCATATCCGGAATTCGACACAAGGGCCCGTTGGCGTCTCCGACCGGACTCCCCTTGAGCTTCAATGGATTCCGGGGTCTCACCGATGGCCGTTCCTGCCGCTTTTGATTCTCCTGCTCAAAGAAACGGGCCACGAGCTGGCGTGAGGTCTCGCTGTAACTATTACTCATGCTTACCGTCCCGAACAAGTTCCGGTACTTCGGATTCCTGGCCACGAACACTCCAATCCCTTTCCACAGGAGAAGGAGGGGAAGATGTTTGCGCTGATATTCCTGACGGACGAAGGACCGCCCGATCTCAATCGCAGGGCTCAGTTGTCCGATAAGGTCCCACTCATACTTGAAAAGGGTGCTGGTATAGAGTCCACCCAACCCGTACTGGGCCAGGATCTTATCGGTCAAACCCAGCCGATACGCCCCGACCACTTCCGATTTTTTCTCATTCCACACAAACAGGTGCTGATAGAACCGGTCGAAGGCATCCAGATCCCAGACACCCCCGGTCCCCTCCCCGACCGCCCGGAAGGTCACCTCACGTAAACGTGCAATTTCACGCAACACGCCGGGAATCTGTTTGGCACCGGCAACATACACGCGATAATCACCCGCCTCGACCAACTTCTGTTCAGGCGGCAGCCAGGCCACTTCCCGGGCCAGATCTCCGGTGACGCCGGCCGTGATCACCGGCACACTGTGCGCAACCCGCGCCCCACCCACCCGCCGTTTAGAGGCGGCTGTTGCGGCTGCCCCAAGTAACTGGACCCGCATTCGCAGGTACCGGGTGAGTTCGCCGTCATCAGGAATCGCATTCAGTCTTTCACAGGAAAGAGGGCGTCCAACGCTCACCTTGAGAGGGTGTGCCGTTTTATTAACCATCTCCCGGATTAGCATAGCCGTCCGCAACCTTGGATGGATAACCCCCGCGACCTGGAAAAGCGGGCCATTCGCTCCTTCGAAAAAGACGGGGAGCACAGTGGCCCCGCTGTAACGGGCGAGTCGGGCAACCGTCTCATGCCAGTCGGATTCGCAGATCCGCCGCC
>CAZMSS010000267.1:0-1298 GCA_964568965.1 uncultured Verrucomicrobiota bacterium
GTTAACAATTCTGCTTGAGTTCGGCTTGACGGTGTTCTATCTATTTTAAGTCTGATTTCGATTAAGCGACAGGCTTGCTTTAAGCTTCGGGATCGAGGTGCCGGGATGAAAGGAAACTCTCTCATGAACACGAAGTCCATTTGTAAGTGGCAGATCAGTGATTTTTGCAAGCGTGGCGCGCTGGTAATTTTGGGTCTTGCCGCGATAGGGGGTATCCCGACTTGGGCTGCGGACGCGGATAACAATGGATTGAGTGACGAGTTTGACGTTTTCTTCGGGCTTGAGTCAGTAACCAATGCTGCAAGTCTGGATTCAGATGCCGACGGCCTCAATAACCTTGCGGAATCCCTTTCCTGGACCGATCCCCTCGTGGCTGATACAGACCGCGATGGGTTCACGGACAGCACCGACAGCAATCCGGTCAGCCGCGCATGGGTTCCGTGGGGTGAACCGCTTTTTATGCATACCAACGAGGTGATCTACACGTGGCCCCCCTGGCTGGTGGCGGCCTTCAAGTACGGCGGGGATTGGCAGACGAATCCTTTTTCCTGGCATGTGGCGGCCGATGACACGAATGTCGCGGCTCTCCATATTGATCTTGACCGGGGCCTGCTCACTAAGGATCTGGCTATGCAACTGGGTTATGTCGACCACAGCAACGCCTCGGTTTTCGTGGATCTCTACGACACCAATGAAGTCATTATCGCCAGCAACCTATTTGAGAACCTCCTGAGCGGGAGCGGGCTGGAGACGAACCGGATTATAAATATACCTTTGGAAACCTATTCCAGCGCAGTCGGCATCAGTCTGCGCCATGGAACGGGCGAGCTGACGGTCTGCAATGCCCTGCTTTATGTGGACAAGGATGGCGATGGGCTCGATGCCGAACAGGAACTGCAGTTTGGCACCTCTGACAGCGACGTCGACAGTGACCACGACGGCTTCGCTGATTATGAGGAAGGCTTCAGGTTTGGAACCGATCCAGCCTCGGCTTTGTCGGCGCCATTTGGCATGATGATGGGGCAGGTGTTTTATTCCGGCATCCAGACGGGGATGCTCCATGTGGTGGCCGCGGCTGATGCCGGCGCCTGGACCTCCTGCTGGGCGACTGCGGTTTCCTCGCCGGGAGATTATTCCGTCTATTCGCCGCAGCGACGGACGTATTTCGTCAAGGCCTACCGGGACGTCAACGGCAACTGCGCGCGGGATTACTGGGAACCCTGCGGGTCGGCGGTTCCGCTGTCCCTTTATCTCACTACGGCAACCACCGGCGGAGTGGCTGTGGCCATGAGTGATCC
>CAZMSS010000267.1:1308-4214 GCA_964568965.1 uncultured Verrucomicrobiota bacterium
TCCCGATAGTGATGCGGATGGGATGACCGACGCCGTGGAACTGGCCCTTGGGCTGGATCCCTTCACTCCCGACTCCTTCGCCAGTCTGCCGTTCGTGGAGTTGTTCGAGTCCAACACGGTGCGGTTGGGTGATGTTAATGGCCAGAACGGGTGGATGACTTCGTCGAGCAATACGGTGATGGTGCAGACCAGCGTTGTCTGGGAGGGTTCGCAGGCCCTGACCTTGCACTCGAGCAACACGGCGGCGAGCGTATGTCAGTACTTCGCGGTGTCAAATGCACCCGTGGTGTGGGTGGATTCACATGTCCAGATTAAGTCATCTGTCGAGCCAACGAACACGCCCTCGAGCAGCGCGATGCTGTTCTTCGACGCTAACGGGTATCTCACGGTCTACGATGGGCTGCTCGCATCCAGCAACAAATGGGTGGCGATTACCAACTTGCCACCCTGCCGTGCGACAGGGGAATGGGCGCGCCTTACAGTAAAATTGGACTACAACACTCAGCAGTGGCTAGTGTGCCTGGATGGCTGTCTGGCCGCCCAGGGGCTTGGGTTTGCGACGCCGGTGAGCCAGTTCAGCATGCTGTCCATGAGGGGGGCGAATGGCTGTCTGGATGCAATGTCTATCAGCACGAACGAGCCCCCGGGACTTTCCCTGGATAGCGACCACCTGCCCGACGATTGGGAGATGTCGACTTTCGGGAATCTTGAGCAGGCAGATGAAGGTGATCCGGACCACGACGGACTGATTAACATCCAGGAATACAGGCTTGGTTTGGATCCCAACTGTCCCGACATGGATAATGATGGCATACCCGACGGATGGGAAGTCGCCAACGGTCTCAACCCAACCAACGCCGCAGATGCGGTGTATGATGCGGATGGGGATGGGTTGTCCAGCTTGGCAGAATATCTCAATGGAACCGATATATTGAAGCCGGACAGCGATAACGACGGCCTCACTGACAGTGCCGAAATCAATATCTGGCACACCAATCCGATGGCCAGTGACAGTGATGGCGACACCTTGACGGACAGCGAGGAAATCCAGCTCTTTGGCACCAATCCGATGCGTGTGGACAGCCAGACCAATGGCGTCGCCGATGCTGTTTTATTGGCGGAGAAAGACGGCATCGCGACAGCGGCACGCGGGCAATGGCACATCTGGAGTCCCTGGTCCGAAGCGGGGACGACCCTATGCAATCCTGGAAACAATGCGAATGCCAGTTATGACTTTGCTGTAAGCCAGGCCGGGATGTGTCGAGTCGGGCTGCAGCTGCGCAATATGGAGAACCCGCCTGAAAACTTTACGTTCCAGGTTCAGGTCTCCATGGACGGCGTGTACAGCGGTGTGGTCGAGGTCTTTGTCGACACAGCCATGAGCGGGGTCGGGTATTTGGCGACCCCGTGGCTGATTCCAGGTGAGCACCGGGTAACCCTGCAATGGATGAATACTGTCACCAGTGCCGGCCGCGCGGCGAAGATCGGAATCGAGAAAGTGCGGCTGTATGCCATCAATGCCCCCGATGCCAACACCAATGGCGTGCAGGACTGGATGGAGGCTGCCCTCGAGCCCGGCAATGACTCCGACCGCGATGGCATTACTGACAAGGACGAGGTCATGGTTTACCACACGAATCCGTTGTTGGAAGATACGGATAGGGATGGACTTGCCGATGGGGCCGAACTCTCCCGCGGCACCAACCCGAACCTTGCCGATACAGACGGGGACGGGGTGACGGACGGGCAGGAAGTTGATGAAACCCTGACCGACCCCCTCTCGTCGGAGTTTGATGGCAACATCACCGATGTGGATGTGGTGCAGGGTGTGCAGACGAATCATGCGGTTGGTACATGGCTGGCCAGTGGCACCGAAATCGTGGCCGGCTCCATGCGAGGCTATGTGGAATATAACGTGAACAGCCCAACCAGCGATGTGTACCGGATCAGGATCAATGCCACGCATCATTTTGCGAGCAGTACATGCAGCCCCGTGGTGCCCATCGGGGAAAGTGACCTCCAGGTCTATGTGGATGGGCGTTACATGGGTAAGAAACACTTGGTGGCGCCGGATGGCCTTTACAGCTCGGTGGAGGTCTTCACGCCGTGGCTTTCCAGTGGGCCGCATACGGTCCGGGTGTTCTGGGAAAACGTGCATTCCCGGCTCTCTCTAAAAATCAAGGATATCCGGCTCCAGCAGCTGGGTGGGGCGGACTCCAATGGCGACGGCGTGAAGAACTGGGTGGCCGCCATGATCTTGGGGCAGAGCGGCTTGGATGCGGCCCCCGCCACAAGCGTGGTCTCCCCCGTCTGCCTGGAAGGGGCAGCCCGGTTCATTGATATGATGACTATCACCTCTGGCGGCACAACCGGGGTGGTAAAGAATGGAATCCTGGGGCGATGGTACGCGGATGTTCCGCTGGTTTCAACGGGCAGCACGCTCATAGAAGTCCTCTATCAGGGAGGCGTTGTGGCGCGGTCAAGCAATGTTACCTGGACGGCTTTGAACCTGCTCTCGGCCCAGGCCATGACAATCCGCAAGAACGATGCACTCAAATTGACGGCATTCCCGGTGGGGGTGACCAATGGCACGGTTGAGGTCATCGTGGAGGGCGCAACCAACGCGCTCACCACGGTTGCGGAGCCGGTGACTTTTACATTCAGCCAAGGCGGGACCTACACGGTAACCGGGATCCATGATCATGAGGGTACAGCCCAGACCAATAGCATTACCGTGACGGTCGTGGACGGCACCTTCCCGTCCGAGCAGCCCGCCTGCCTGCTCGGTTCCGTGCGGAATTGGAGCTGCACGAGCATGCCGGCCGATGTGGTATTGGAGGCTGATCCAAACGTGGAACTCGGCTGGGCCGACCAAGTGGCTACCCTGCGGATGAACGCTATCAATG
>CAZMSS010000268.1:0-4208 GCA_964568965.1 uncultured Verrucomicrobiota bacterium
TTGGGGTGCAAAAGGTCAGGGGTTCAAATCCCCTCGGCCCGACCATTTTGAAGGCTCTCGATCATTACCAACCTTAGCACGAGAGAACCCTCGAGCAATCAAAGGAACAACGGCTGATGTCGGATTCACTTGCGCTTTTTTTTAGTGTATGGATCAAGTTCTTCTTCGTTTTCACGCCTTTCTTTGCTCTTTCCATGTTCCTTAGCATGACGGAGGGTTACCCTGAGGGGCGCCGCCGCAAGCTGGCGTGGGTGGTATCCGGGGCCGTGGTCGTGCTGTGTTTTGTTCTGTTTTTCGCCGGGAATCAATTGTTCACGCTCTTCGGTATCACGCTCAATTCCTTCCGTATTGGCGCGGGAGCCCTTCTCTTTTTGTCGGCGGTGGGGCTGGTCCAGGGGAAAATGGCAACGGCTGATGGCAGGGCCGATAGCGAAATCGCGGTTGTGCCGCTGGCCATGCCTATTACGGTGGGGCCGGCGACCACGGGTACACTGCTGGTTCTAGGTGCCGAGTTGGATACCGTTACCGCAAAGGGGGTGGGGGCGTTCGCATTGCTCGCCGCCGTGGCATGCCTTTGCATTGTCCTTCTTCTGGCTTCGCTTATTCAGCGTACGCTGGGCAATCGAGGTATCGGGATCCTCAGCAAACTGACCGGCCTGATCCTGGCCGCCCTGGCCGCCCAGATGGTCATGACCGGAATTCAGGGGTTCATGTCAAAATAAGCCAAAGCCTTAGCAGGCTCCGGAAGGTGTCCACGCCTAGCCGTCGACAGCCCTGTTACACGCAGGGATTCAGGGTGGTGTGGAGAACGTTGCCGTTGCCGCGGATCTTTTCAAGCAGGGCCAGTGAGGGGGATTGATCCAGTAACATTGAGCAACAGGCGGCCATGGCGCCGGCGAAAATGGTGTTTTCAACCTCCTCGACATTGACGCCCTCTTCCCGAAGACCGTCGAGAACAAACGCCAGCACGCCAACCCGGTTCAGGTGACGCACGATCAGGCGGAACTTGGCCGGCGACTGGGCGCAAAGATTGACCGTGCCAGGCGGGTGGCCGGTACGGCTGAAGATATCAACGATGCGAACCACTTCGTCGGCTACAGCCTCGGAGGCCTGGTCGGTGGATGCTCCCACATGCGGGGTGCCTGTCACCCGGGAGGCAAGTTCCTGATCTGTCCAAGCGGCTTCACCTCCTGCCGGTTCACCCTCAAAAACATCGAGTCCTACCTTCAGGCCCTTGGCGGCGATGGCTTCCTTCAAAGCTGTGGTATCCACTAGCGGTCCGCGAGATGTGTTGACGAGGATGGCCCCCTTGGGAAGGGCATCAAGGAATTTTCTGCCCACGATGTGCTTGGTTTCCGGTGTCAGGGCCAGATGGACGCTGACGGCGTCGCTGACCGCAGCCAACTCCTCCGGAGTGGCAGCAAAACCGACACCCCGGGCTGCCGCTTCCTCACGGGTCAGGCTGCGGGACCATGCCACAACATTCATTTCCAGCCCGGCCGCCCGTTTAGCCACTGCCTGGCCGATCGCCCCGAATCCCAGGATGCCCAGGGTTCGGCCTGCCAGGCCGCGCGCCTTGCTGATCTCCTTCTTGCACCATGTGCCCTGGCGGAGGGCCACGGTGGCGTCGACAATCCGTCGGTCGGCGGCCACCATCAGGCCGATGGCAAGTTCGGCCACTGCGGCGGTATTCTTGCCGGGGCAGTTGGCCACATAGATGCCCCGTGCGCTGGCGGCTGCCAGGTCGATGTTGTCGACGCCGGCGCCGGCACGGATGATGAGCGAGAGTTGAGGCGCGGCCTGAATTGCCGACGCGATGACCTTGGTGGATCGCACTACCAGGATATCCGTGGTTCCCAAGGCGCTGGAAAGGGTTTCGGATTTCAGATCATCGTGCACCAAGACTTGGTGGCCGAGCTTCTCGAGCGCGCCCACGGTCCTGGAGGAGAGCTTGTCTGCGATTAATATTTTCATATGAATCAGAAAAACAGATGGCGATGAAAAGATCAAGCCTTGCTGTGAAGTCACTTGACGGGAACGATGCTTTTGAACATAAACGGACTCTGCATGAAAATTTCGATCATAACGCCTAATTATAACGGAGCCCGATTCCTGGAAGAAACCGTGAGGAGTGTCCAGGCGCAGGCACGGCCAGGCCTTGAAATTGAACACATTGTCATTGATGGGGGTAGCACGGATGCGTCGCTGGAGATCCTGCAGCGCCACCGGGCTGATCTGTCGCATCTGGTCTCGGAGCGTGACCGCGGTGCGGCGTCGGCGATCAACAAGGGTCTGCGGCTCGCGACGGGGGATGTGATTGGCTGGCTCAATGCGGATGACCGCTATTGCCCCGGTGCCCTGGAGAGGGTGGGTGAGACCATGCAGCGGCACCCCGGGAAGGCATTGTGTTTCGGCCATTGCCCCATCGTGGACGAGCAGGGTGTTGAGATTCGCCAGGGAATTACCCGGTTCAAGGAGCTGTTCTTTCCGTTTTCCTGCCGGTTCATGATCCAGAGCATCAATTACGTTTCGCAGCCCGCCATGTTTTTTCGCCGGATGGCATTGGAGAAGGCGGGGTTCCTGCGGGAGGATTGGACGGCTGCCTGGGATTATGAGTTTATACTGCGGCTCTGGAAACACGGAGGCGCCGTTCATGTGCCGGGCGGGCCGCTGGCGGAGTTTCGCTGGCATCCAGGATCGATCAGTGGCACGCACTATGTGCGGCAGTTCCAGGAGGAGTTGGATGCCGCCATGGCGGATGCCGGACGTTGCTCCCCCCAGGTATTAATTCACCGCGGCGTACGGTGGGGGATTGTGACGATTTACGGGATGATGGAGAAAAGAAGACGGGATATTTGTTAAAGGTTATTGGTTATGTGTCATGGCAACAACCGACAACCGATAACCATTAACCTTTTAGCGTCTTCTCCAGTTCCGCTACCCGCAATTCGAGGCTGGCGGCATGCTGACAGACCCGTTTCTGGTCGGCGCGCAGTTCCGATAGTGCCAGTGAGAAGTGGAACGCCACCAGCAGGAGAAACGCGAACACCACCATGGTAATGGCGCTCATGTATTGCATTCCCGTCAGCGTGGCGAGCCAGCCTACGGCATCGGGATAGATGGCGAAAACCACCAGGATCAAGCCTGTTGACACCCACAACAGGGCATAACGTTCCTCCATGGCAAACCGTCTCACGGCCTCAAGCGTGATCATGAGCACGAGAAAGCTCAGGAGCCCCAGGACCAGCCGCATCCGCAGTACCAAGGAGGCGGGATTGCCGCCATGAAACAGTTCCGGCTTGAACACGGCGATAACCATGGCGATACCGACGGCAATCCAGGCCCAGCCGAGGAAGAATCGTTTCTGCTTTTGCGCCGTCATGCGAACTCCCATGACCAGCATAACCAGGCTGAGGGCGCTGAGCAAAATGGTGCGAATCATCATAGGTCCTCCCGGATGAGATTATGCCGCGCATAGCGGGGGTTCACGGTGCGTGCCCGGTCGACCAGTAACGCCAGCCCGACCTTGAGCATGTAATACATGGCCCCCCAGGACTTGATCGAGGATGTGCCAGTGGTGCGTGCCCTGAAGCGGGTTCCGACCTCGCGGAACCGATAGCCCTGGCGCCTGAGCAGGGCCAGTGACTCCGGTTCGGGGTAATCAAGGGGGTAGGAGCGCGCGAAGTAGGTGAGCATCGGCCGGTTCAACATCTGAAAACCGGAGGTCGGGTCCGTCACCCGGGCCCGGCAGATGAGCGTGAGTAGGACGGCAAGCCCGCGGATCCCGATACTTCTCAGGGCGGTGCTCTTGTAGGACTCCCGGTCATTTTCAAGGAACCGGGAGCCTACCACCAAGTCGACATCCCCGGAGCGCATGGCCTCAACCAGCTTCGGGATTTCGGAGGGCGGATGCTGGCCGTCGCCATCGCACCGGATGACATAGCGGTACCCGCGTTGGAAGGCGTACTGGAAGCCGGCCTGCACGGCTCCACCGACGCCTAGGTTGCAGGGGAGGTCGAGTACGAGCGCGCCGTGTTTCCGGGCAACGGCCGCGGTATGGTCAAGCGAGCAGTCATTCAGCACCGCGATATCCGCCCCGGGGGCCGACTCGCGGATTTCAGCGAGGAGCCCGGGCAGGGCGCCTTCCTCATTAAAGGCGGGCAGGATGATCAGTGATTGTTTAAGAATGTCGTCCATGGGGTAAGAAG
>CAZMSS010000269.1:0-4195 GCA_964568965.1 uncultured Verrucomicrobiota bacterium
GGTCCTGGACGATCACCATGGGGATGCGCAGGGTGCGAGCCAGGACCGAAACATGGGCGGTGACGCCGCCCCCGATCAGGATGACGCCTTCGGCGCGCTGGGCGGAGAGCTTGAGCAGGTCGCTGGGGAGCAGGTCGCTGGCCACCACGACCTGGCCGCCGTAGTCCACGGCTGAATCGGCGCGCTGACGCAGGTTGGAGAGCAGGCGCATGTTCAAGTCCCTGACATCATGCACTTTTTCGCGGAGTGTCAGGCTGCTGCTCTTGGCGAAAAGGGCGATGTAGTTTTCAACCACTTCCCGGATGGCCAGCTCGGGCGGCTTGCCCTGGCGGATGAGCCTGAGCATGACTCCGGAAAACTCGTCATCCTTCAGGATCAGGACGTGGGCGTCGAAGATCAGGGAGGCCACATCCGCCATCCGTTCCCCCAGCTGCCTTTGGAGGTCGGTCAACTGCTCCTCCGTCTGGCGGAGGGCGCGCAGGAAATCCACTTCGGTGTAATGCTCCGTTGAGTCCGAGGAAACAGGGCTCCAGTCATGATCCACGCCCGTCAGTTTGAGGGCGCGCCCGATGGCGACCCCTTCGCAGGCGGAAACGCCCCGGATGAAACGGCTGCCGCCGACCCTGGCCACGAGTTCCGCAGGGCGGGGGCGGGCGGGTTTTTTCTCCTCATGGAGGCTCAGCAGGAGCTTGGCGTTCTCAATGGTGCTGGCCAGCTGGGCGGCTATGGCCCGGAAGGCGCGGACATCGTTGTCGCTGAAGTAATAGGGCTGGGGATCCTGCACCACGAGCACGCCGATTTTGCGGTTTCCGTGAAGGATCGGCACGGCGAGGAAGGCCTGATACTGGTCCTCGTAGAGGTCGGGAAGATACTTGAAGTTCGGGTTCTGCCACACGCGCCCTTCCCGGATGGCCCGCAGTTCCTTGAGGGCCTGGCCGGTGATGCCCTCGCCCAGTTTCAGCCGGAGATTGCCGATGTACTTGGGGTTCAGGCCCTGGTTCGCGGTGAGGACCAGTTCCTCGGTGTTCTCATCGTACAGGTAGACCGAGCAGACGGCAGCCTTCATGTGGTAGGCCACGAGGCTCACCACTTTCTGCAAAAAGCCCGCCAAACCGGCTTGGCTTTCAAACAGACTGGTCAGCTCGCTGACACTGCAAATCAGTTCTACGGTATCTTTTTTCATGGACGGCAAGACCCTATCGCACCCGCGATTTGTCTGAAACTTTAGGTCGTGTCACGGCCCCTGTCAAGAACAGCAATAAAAGCTGGCGACTAGCCGGAGTTGTAGGCGGAGGCGAGGATGCCTTGATCCGGGGAGAGGGCCGTGGGCAGGCCGGAAATGCGCATGAGTGAGTCGACGAGCTTGGCCATCCGGTCCCCGCTTTCGGCGACCATGCCCAGCAGTTCCACTTGCGAATCGGTGAGGGGGCCGGTTCGGAGGCTGCAGATCAGGGCCACCGTGCCGTTGATGATGGTGAGGGGCTGGCTGATTTCCTGGGTGAGTTCGGCCAGGATCTCCAGGACTTCCTTGCGGGAGAGCTGGCGCGGCTTGTCCTCGCTGCCGAGTTGCTCCTCGATCCACTTGATTCTCCGGTCGGCTAGCTGGCTCAACAGTTCCAGCTGTTTTGCGGTCTGGGCGATAAACTCCCGGATGTCCGGCGCCTCCTCCCCCTTGCCGCCGGCGGGATGCCCTGTCAGTTTCTCCCAGTCTTCGGGCGGGAGTCCCTCGCGAACCAGGTGCTGGTGTAATTCCTCAAGCTGGACGGGGTCTTGGCTGGCCCGGCTGATCAGGCGGGCCAGTTTCTCTCCCGCATTATCGGCAGCCCGCCGGCTTTTCATGAACTGGGTTGCCTGTGCATCCATGTCCAAATCCTCGGCGATCTCGCAGAGGCTGGCGGTCATGGCCGTGGCGGCGGCCTCTCCGGCAAGGTCTTTGAGCCGCCCCGCGAGGGACTTCTCCAGCAGGAGCAGGGAGCGCTTGATTCCCTTCCTCCCTTTCTGGGTTTTGATGGACGGATCGCTGAGAAGCTGGCTGGCAATTTTCTGGATGCATCCGGCCACAAGGCGGAGGAGGGCGTCCGGGTCGCCCGGTGTCGCCGTGGTGTCACGGGCCTCGATGGTTTTCAGGATGATGTTCGCCAGTTTTTCCGGATCATCGGCCAGGCTGCGGATATCCCCGCCGGCGCGGGCGGCATCGCCGGCGTCCCTGAGAAACGACATGATCCCGTCGAGGTCAGGCCCGGCCGGCTGCTGCGCCGGTTCCGGTTGTGCGGCGTCTCCCGCCTGAGCGGCCGCGGCGTTTCCGGAAGCGTCATCGTCGTCGGAAACACGCCGGTACGAGAAGGATTTCGCCTGCATATGATCGAAGCCGAGCGTTTGCATCAGCGTAGAGCCGGCCTGGCCGTCCAGCTTGGATGGCGGGGTGAGCAGGACGGTGAAGAACTTGATATACTCGTCGCGTGAAAAGCCGGCTTGAACGACCAGGCTGAGGAGGTTAAGCCCGGTGAGGCGCTTGGTGAAGTTTGCCGCCGCTGGCGACGTCTCGGTCGAAACCCCGTTGATCAGGAGGAGATCGCCCTCCACGCTGAGATGAATGGGGCCATGGTACTCCATGAATTTGGAGACAACCATGAAGCTCATCTCGAGTGAGGAGGTGCTGACCTTGTGGTTCAAGCCGTACAGGACGGCCATGTTCAGGGATTGCCCCATCACCTGAAGGAGATCATGTACGTCCTGCTGGAGGTCGTTGGCCGGGGCGGGCGTGGTTGATTCCGGCGTCGTGTCCATGGTCAGGGTATGGTGTCTTTAGAAATCAGTCCGGGAGGACGGACGGGATGGGCCCTGCATCCAGATCGGCGGCGATGGCTTCCTCCAGGACGGCCCGTATGTCGGAGAGGCCCGGCGAGGGGATGATCACGGTATCGCGGCGTCCTCCCACATCCTCGGTAATCCGGAGAAAACGGCCGCGCGGGTTCTGCTTCAGCGTGAAGGAGAAAAGTTTTCGTTCCACCTGAACCTGCTTGCTGAATAGTTCTTCTTCCACAACCCCTCGTTTTCCCTGCTGTTTTTTGTGCCCGGGGCGGTTGGCAGGTCTTCCCCTTTTTTTGCACACTAAAAAAAACAATGCTAGCGCATGCCCCGACAATGTCAATAGGCCGTTCTGGTCGCCGCGGAAATAATCGGAAGAGGATGGACAGGGGATTGCCGGATTCGCTAAAGTGCGACCCACTTTTCAAGAAGGCAGGAACAGGCGATGATGACCAACAAAATGACGGGACTGATGAGCGTGGTGTGTGCGGGGGTGCTGGCAATGGCGGGTATCGCCATGGCGGAGACCGGGGGCTCCACTGCTCCCCGGAAGAAGGGCGCGACCAAGGCGTCCCACGCGAAATCGGTCAAGCCTGCGGCCCAGCGGACGGCGCTCCCGGTGCGTTCGGCGGATCCGTACCGCGGTGCGATCGTGGTGGATGCGGCCACCGGGCAGGTGTTGTTTGAAAGCAACGCCGATGCCCCGGGATTCCCGGCGAGCGTCATCAAGCTTATGGACATGATGGTGATCATGGACCGGATCGCCGCGGGCCAACTCTCCCTGAGCAACTCGGTGACGGTGACGGCCGAGGCCTCGCGTGTCGGGGGCTCCCAGGTGTTCCTGGCCGAGCATGAGGTGTTCAGTTTTGAAGACCTGATGTATGCCCTCATGATTCAGTCGGCCAACGATGCGGCCACGGCAATGGCGATTCAGATCGGCGGATCCCAGGCCGGGTTTGTGGAGATGATGAACCGCAAGGCGACCGAACTCGGCATGACCAACACGACCTTCTATTCCGCGCATGGACTCCCGCCGGCCCAGGGACAGCAAGGCGACACCTCCACCGCCCGCGACCTCGCCACGCTGGCCCGGGCCCTGATTACCCGGCACCCGGAGGTCCTGACCTACACCTCCACGCAGGTGAGGCCCTTCCGGGACGGGAAGTTCATCATGCGCAGCCATAATCACCTGCTTCATACTGTTGCCGGATGTGATGGCATGAAGACGGGCTACATCACGGCCGGTGGTTACTCGATTGTGGGCACCGCCACACGGGGCGGGCGCCGCGTTATTGCTGTGGTCCTGGGGAGCAAGGACCGCCTGGTCCGGGATGCCCGGGCCGCCGAATTGATGGCCAAGGGATTTGCCGCCCTGCCGCCACTGCCC
>CAZMSS010000270.1:0-4137 GCA_964568965.1 uncultured Verrucomicrobiota bacterium
GCCCAGCTTAATCACATCCGGGTCGGGCAGGTAAGCCGAGCCATCCTTGTTGCACACCTTCGGCGAATACCCGCCACCGAAATACAGCACCCAGCAACCCTTGGCGCCTTCGCGGTCGCACAATTTCCTGCCGGCCTTGTTCGGGATCGTGCTGTCGCCGTCGTCGATTTTCCAGGCAAACGCTGGACTGTTACCTTGACCGGCCGGCCACGCGCGATGCCCGGTCTCCCACACCTGTTTGCCCCAGGCGGTCTGCGACCAGTGGGTCTCCCCCGGCTTTTTGGGGACGGCAATGGCGAAGAAATAGTCGGTGCGAGGCTGCCCGGCGTTCGGGCCTCGCTTGACGACGAGGGGCTGCCCGGTCTGGTCGGTGGTTTGCCCTTTGTGGACGGACCCCATGATGAGGCGGCCCACGTCGGTGGTGAACGTTGTTTGGTCGGCCATTAAATTAGCTCCTTCTCTTTGGCCAGCCAGGACGGCATGGCCATGGTTCCGTCAGTTCAGCAGCACCCCGGCGAGCACAACGCCCGCGTTCCCCAGCAAAGTCCACTTTCCGATATGCTCGCGGAACAGAAGAAATGCGATTGCGGCTGTAGCGACCGCCTCAAGGTTCAGCCACATCGAGACCGAGACCGCCAAAGCGTGCTTTAGTCCGATCAACAGCAATACCGGCCCGACAAGGCCGCCAAAAAAAACCGCGCCGAGAAGGTTGCGCCGGTTTCGGTTGTCCCGCGGGAAGACTATGTTGCCCGACAAGCGACGTCGCAGCACCACGGGAAAAAGACAAAGAGCCGCACCGAGGTAGAGCAACCCGGCAAGTTGATTGGCCTGAAGCCCTGTCAGTAGCGTCTTGCTAAATGGCGTGGCAATGCCAAACAACAGGGCGGCGATCACGGCCTGTATGAATAACCGGTTTCTCATCATCCTCCACTTGGCCCCATCATGCTCCACCACCAGGCGGGCAGGTCGCCGTACCTCTGACACTATCGCCCCAGTTTCTTCTAGGGGGCCGTAACGGCGGCGGGACTGCAGGCGGCTATGTCCTTCAGGCGTTGCAGGATGGCCAGGATGTGTCCCTGGGCGATCATGATTGCGAGATGCCCCTTCGCAAACCGGTTCTGGCGCACATGCCAGGTCAGCAGGCGACGCAACAGGGGCAGGTCAGCCGCCAGCAACCGGGCGGGCTCGTTCTGATAGCCCGCCGCCTCCGCCTCCCACGCTTCCCAGTTGAACTTCACAATAAACCCGTTCTTGTAACAGGCATCCATGAACTTCGAGACCAGCTTCACAAACCCTTCATCCTGATAACCCTCCGCATCCACGGGGATCTCACCACCGGGACAAAACCCCGGCGCCCCGAAAACGGGCAGGAATTCGAGCAGCGCGGCCACATGCGTGGACTCAATCGTTTCGGACTCGTGCAGGGAACTGGTTTTCATCGGGACTTCCTTTGTTTCCGGTACCGGCGTAGCATCGCCACAAACCGGATCGTATCCTTCACGGGGTTGATCTTGCTCTTCTCGGCACCGTATATCGTGGCCACCGGCACACTCCCGATCTTCACCCCCCTGTGGCTCAGATCCATGAGGATTTCGGACTCCGCGGCGAACCGCTTGGACTCGCTGGAAAGCCCGGGTACCACGGACAGCTCATACAGGCGATACCCGCATTGGGTGTCGGGCACCCGCTGCCCCATCTCCCGGCTCAGGAGCCAGCTCATGAAGCGGTTGGTCATCAGCCGCACCCATGGCATCGAACGGGTGTCCGCCATCCGGTTTCCCACCAGCACCGGCACACCGGATCGGGCATAGGCCTCAATGAAGCGGGGCAGATCCCCTGCCGCATGCTGGCCATCGCCATCCAGGGTGATCACAAAATCACACCCCCGCTCGCGGGCCGCCTTGAAGCCGGTGTCAAGCGCCGCCCCCTTGCCCCGGTTTGTCCCGTGCCGGATCACCGTCGCCCCGGCCCGTTCGGCTTCCCCCGCCGTTTCATCCGGCGAGCCGTCATCCACCACAATCACATCGGGAATATACTTCAGGACCTCCGTCACCACGGCCCCGATCCGCCCCCCTTCCCGGTAGGCCGGAATAATCGCACATCCCCGTTTTGTTTTCACAGCATCCATCACAGGAGTATCCTCACATCTCTACCGCGCCTCATGGGAGCCGTAGCTCCGGCCATCCCACACGCGCTCAAACATAAACCATTGGTGGGGGTAGGCGCCAATCCCATCTTCCAGCGCCTCCCCGATCCTCCGCTGGATGTCGGCCTGGGTAACCCCCGGACCGGGCACAATCGGCGGGTACATCTTCATCAGGAAGGTGTCGTCCTCTTTCCTCAACACAAACCCCGGCAACACCACGGCGCCCGTCTTTTCGGCCAGCCAGGCCGCTCCCCGCGGCAGGCAGGCCGGCTCGCCGCACAGGTCCGACAACTCCTGCTGTCCCGAGTAATCGCGATCGGCCAGCAGGGCCACAAACTCATTGCGCCTCAGCGCCGAGATCATCCGCTTCACGGACGACCCGAGGGGAATGACGGTCATGCCCCGCTTGCGACGGTGCTTTTGAAAGAAATTATTCAATTTCTCGGACGGCTGTCGCAGGGCGATGACGTTCATGGCATAGCCCATCCCGGCAATAACCGCGCCGCCGATTTCCCAGTTCCCAAGGTGCGCGGTCACCACCACCACCCCCCGCCCCATGCGCGACGCCTGTTCGATGTACTCGGCATGCTCAACCGCAACCAGCCGCCGGATATCCGTCTCATCCAAACGCTGGAATCGAAAAAAATCCACGAGGTATTTCCCGAAAAACTGGAACGTGGTGCGGGCTGTCAGCCGCAGTTCCCGCTCCGTCGGGTAACGCCCCTGAAAGGCCATCACCTGGCGCAGGTTGGCCATCACCGCTTCCCTCGCCCGACGGTCACGGAAGAAATAGAGGTCCGACATCCTGAGGGCTATCCAGTAGGCAAAATGACGGGGAATCGTCCGGCTGATGAAACCCGCCAGCCAATATGCGCAATATTCAATCACTGGGGTCTCCGGAATTGCATTTCAGCCATGTAGGATGAGCGAACCATCGGACCCGAGGCGACATTCCTGAATCCCATTTCCGTGCCGCGCCGGGCATACTCCTCGAATTGGGCCGGCGTGACAAAACGCTGGACCGGCGCATGTCCGGTGGACGGCGCAAGATATTGCCCGATGGTCAGCAACTCCACCCCCACCCTCCTCAAGTCCGCCATCGCCTCATAGATTTCCTCATCGGTCTCGCCTAACCCCACCATAAGGCCAGACTTCACCGCGGTCCCAGGACTCAGGACGCCGGAAGTGCTTGAGGACGCATAATGGAGAACAGAGAGGGAGCGGTCATAATCTGCCGCCGGCCGGATTGTCTTCTGGAGGTGGCGCACGGTCTCCAGGTTGTGGTTGAACACATCGGGAAGGGCCGCCAGAACCGTGTCGACATCCTTCTCCACCCCCTTGAAGTCCGGGGTCAGCACCTCCACTGTCGCGCCGGGCACCTGCTCGCGGAGCGCCCGGATTGTCGCGGCAAAGTGGGTAGCCCCGCCATCGGGGAGATCGTCGCGGGTCACGCTGGTGACCACCACATGGCGAAGCTTCAACCGCGCGGCCGCATCAGCCACCCGGCGCGGCTCATCGACATCCACGGGAGGCGGCGCGCCTGTCTTCACCGCACAGAACCGGCAATCCCGGGTACACACGTCGCCCAGAATCATGAACGTGGCCACGCCGCGGCTGAAACACTCGTGCTGGTTAGGGCACTGGGCACCCTGGCACACCGTGTGCAACGCATTATCCTTGAGCAGACGGTTCACCGTTTCCTGTGTGCCGCGCCCGCCGTATCGGATCCGGATCCAGGGCGGAAGCCTTGGAGCCTGCTGTTTTTTTTCTTCTGACATCATTGTTTTCCGATATACTAGCAGTCATGCAGACGCATGCCAAACATCGAATCAGCCGGCGTGCCTTTCTGGGCAGCCTGGGGGCAACGACCGCTGCCTGCGCCTGCTGCCGGGCCGGAATCACCCTGGCCGCCTCCCCTTCCCCCGCCCCGCAGCCGGCCCGGTTCTGCAAGTCCCTGCCGGATGGCAGCGTGCAATGCGAACTGTGTCCGC
>CAZMSS010000271.1:0-4123 GCA_964568965.1 uncultured Verrucomicrobiota bacterium
GGGCGAAGGCTGGTGCGCCTGGCAAGGATCGAACTTGCAACCTTCAGCTTCGGAGGCTGACGCTCTATCCAATTGAGCTACAGGCGCGAAAAGCCGTAAACAGTTATCAGTTATCGGTTATTGGAACAAGCCCTAATAACCAAGAACAAATAACTTATAACCATTAACCATTCTTCTTCTCAAATTCCTTCATGAACGCCACCAGGGCATCGACGCCGGCGACGGGGAAGGCATTGTAGATCGAGGCGCGGATGCCCCCTACGGCCCGGTGGCCCTTGAGCCCCTTCATGCCGAGCTTGGAGGCTTCCTTGATGAAGGTCTCCTCCAGCGCCTCGGTTGGCAGCCGGAAGGTGATATTCATGTCGGAGCGGAACTCCTTGACCGCCGTGCCCCGGTAAAAGGCGCTGGCATCCAGGGCCGTGTAGATCCTGGCGGCCTTGTCCACGTTCTGCTTGTACAGGTTCTCGGGGCCGAACTTGAGCATCCACCGCGTGACCAGCGAGAGGATGTAGATCGACCAGGTCGGCGGCGTGTTATAGAGGGAATTCTCATCGATATGGGTCTGGTACTTCAGCATCGTCGGCGTTTTCGCCGGGACGCGGGACGCCAGGTCCTTTCGCATCACCACCAACGCGACTCCGGAGGGGCCCAGGTTCTTCTGGGCACCGGCATAGATCAACCCGAACTGGTTGATGTCAAACGGACGGGAGAGGATGTCGGACGACATGTCGGACACCAGCGGGGCCTCCGTCGTGGGGAACACCTTCCACTGCGACCCGGCGATGGTTTCATTGGAGGTGATATGGACATAGGCCGCGCCCGGCGTGAACTTCAGGTCCTCGTTCTGCGGCATGCGGGTCGGGATGTCCTTGCCCGTGTTGGCGATGACATTGACGTTGCCGATCAGCTTGGCTTCCTTCACGGCCTTGTCGGCCCAGGTCCCGCTGTTGACATAATCAGCCACCTGCCCCGCGCCCAGCAGGTTCAGGGGGACCATGGCAAACTGCATGCTGGCGCCGCCCTGGATGAACAGGACGGTATAATCATCCCCCAGCTTGAGCAGCTTGCGCAGATTATCCACCGCCTCGGCGTGAACGGCATCGTACTCCTTGCCGCGATGACTGTGCTCCATGATGGACATGCCCGACCCCTTGAAATCCAAGAGCTCATTGCGAGCCTCCTCGAGCACTTCAACCGGCAACACCGCGGGCCCTGCACCAAAGTTATATACACGCGCCATGGTATCCTTCTTTCTTTTTAAAAGTGACGACAGTGTACCGGTTGAAAACATTTCTTCAACCCGAAATCTCACATGATTGACCGCTCCGAATTTTTCGCCTACTATCGACTCCCAACAACTATCCAAGGGGAACTATGCGTTGTCCGCGATGCGGCCATGATGAAGACAAGGTCATTGACAGCCGGGCGTCCCGTGGCGGGGAAGTCATCCGCCGGCGCCGGGTCTGCGACGGCTGCGGCCATCGTTTCACCACCCGCGAGGAAGTGGTGAAGGTGGCGCTGCATGTCATCAAGCGGGACCAGCGCCACGAGGAGCTCTCCCGCGAGAAACTCATCAATGGCGTCACCCGGGCCTGCGAGAAACGCCCCATCAGCATGGACCAGATCGAGTCGCTGGTGGACAGCATCATTTCCGAGCTGGAAAACGAGTACGAGCGGGAAGTCCCCAGCGACGTCATCGGCGAGAAGGTGATGGAGAAGCTGGAGAAGATTGACGAAGTCGCCTACGTGCGCTTCGCCTCCGTCTACCGCAGGTTCAAGGATGTGAACCAGTTCATCAACGCAATCCAGGGAATGGTGACCCGCTGATGATCTGGCAGGACGACACCACCACGGGAACAGCCCGAGCTCGCATTGCCGATCAATTGATGGATGATGTTCCCTCCCTGTGCGGCAACCCTTCCCTGGCCGCCCACGGCCCGCTGGTGGAAGCGGCCCACGGCGTCGCGTTGTACCTCGACCAGATCGAGGTCATTCCCGAGGAGCTCGACCTGCGCCAGTCGCGCGAGATGCTGGCCCATGCCCTCGAAACGGCGGGGGAAGGCGCCCTGGCCCGGCGCATCCGGCTCTTCGGAAACCGGATCATCTACCCGGCCACCTGGATCGCCTGTGGCCGCGAAACCGTCTGGGTGCTTGACACCCGGCAGCTGATGACCCCCGCGGATGCCGGCATGGAAATGATCCTCTTCGAGCGCATCCGCATCGTCCTGGCCACCTTTGCCGACGTGTGGGACGCCACCTCCGGGCGGGGCTTCCTCGGCCTCAAGGGCATGGAGACCACCGTTGCCATCCTGCTGGGCGACTCCGCCACCGGCCGCACCACCCGCACCCTCTCCCGGGAATTCCGGACCCTGTGCGCCCGACACCTCGACCATTTCCGCAAACAGCGCGCCTGGCAGACGACCCCGGCAATCCTGACTTTACTGGCATGATGATAGAGAAGGAGACAACCATGATCGCAGAAGACCGAATCCAAGCCGAACTGAAGAATACCCTGAATGAGACCAACTTCCCGGGACTGGGCGAGCGCCAGCAGGGCAAGGTCCGGGAGAGCTACCTCCAGAAGGATCGCCGGGTGATCATTACCACCGACCGCGTGTCGGCCTTCGACTGCATCATCGGCACCATCCCCTTCAAGGGCCAGGTGCTGAACCAGCTGGCGGCGTTCTGGTTTGAAACCACCAAGGACCTGGTCCCCAACCATGTCATCTCCATCCCCGACCCGAACGTCATGGTGGTCCATGAATGCGAGCAGCTTCCGCTGGAATTCATCGTGCGGGGTTACATCACGGGCGTCACCAAGACCTCGGCCTGGTACAACTACGAACAGGGCGTGCGCTATTTCTGCGGCAACACCCTGCCCGAGGGCCTGAAAAAGGACCAGAAGCTCGCGTGCCCCATCCTCACCCCCACCACCAAGCACGAGAAGCATGACCGGCCCATCTCCCGCGAGGAGGCCATCCAGGAGGGATTGATCGACGCCGATACCTTCGATGCCGCCGGGGAAATCTGCATGAAACTCTTCGACGCCGGCGTCAAGCATGCCGCATCGCAGGGGCTCATCCTGGTGGACACGAAATACGAAATCGGCAGGCTGAACGGCAAGCTGGTGGTATCCGACGAGATCCACACGCCGGACTCCTCCCGCTACTGGTTCGCCGATACCTACGAGGAGCTTTTCAAGGCGGGCAAGGAGCAGCGCAAGATCGACAAGGAATACATCCGCGAATGGCTGGTCTCCAAGGGCTTCCGGGGCGATGGCGTCCCTCCCGCCCTGACGGATGACGTGCGGATCGAGGCCGCCCGGCGCTATATCCAGGCGTACGAGCAGGTCACCGGCCAGGAATTCAAGATCTTCGATGAACCCGTCGCCATCCGCATCACCGAGAACCTGCGCAAAGCCGGGTGCTTGAAGTAGTTTTAGGGGAGTACTTTGAGTCTTACCCGCGCGAGAGCAGTGCGTCGATCTGCTCGATGCAGATCTGGGACCAGGTTTCCATACGGTCGAACATCCCCTTGAGCTCGGCGAGGGTCTTGAAGCCGGATTCCGTGATCACGCCTTCGCGCTTGCGAACCTCGGGGGACGCCGTCCTCAGGACATGAATGACCCCGAGATGGACGCGGCCCACAGGGGTCAGGTCGTCATTCAGCAGGGCCACGATCTTATGGGTGTAGCCCGGCGAAATAGCGACCTCCTCCTCCAGTTCGCGGAGCGAAGCCCGGCTGTACATATCATCCAGCAGATCCTGATCCTCATGGTTGATGTGCCCGCCGATCCCGATCGAGGCCTTGGCCACCAGGCGTTCCTCGCCTGACTTCTTACCGCGCACATAGCACCAGATCTTGTCGTTGTGGCAGATCAGGAAGTAGGGAATCAACTGCTTGAGGGACTCATCCTTCTCCGCCTTGCCCCGGGGGACAAACCGGTAGTTCCGGGGATTCAGCAGCTCCGGCAGGTACTTGTCCGTGTCCAGGGTCATGCCCTGGAACATCCCGATGCGCTCGACCAGGCTGCGCTCCACAACCAAAACTTCCTCAAGATCTTTGTTCATGGCCGGGAATGCTAACACAGCACCGGCAGGGGGACAAGAAAGTAGGCAGAGGG
>CAZMSS010000272.1:0-4094 GCA_964568965.1 uncultured Verrucomicrobiota bacterium
AGAAGGTGCTCGCCGGCAACGAGGAACGGCAGCTTCATCGTCGGGGCAAATATAAAAAACTGGCACTTCGGTAAGAGGGGTTACTTGATAGAGTTGAGATCCGCGGATGGGCTCATCCGCGTACCCTCATGGCGCCTTGGCACGGATCATGTCGCCGACCTTGCGGAGGGTCAGGACATCAATTTCGCGGAGCCTGCCCTTGTAGTCCGGGCCGACATCGATCGAGAAGATATTCCCGAGTTTCACGGCGCCCTGGTAGTCCTTGTAGAGCGAATCCGCCGACCGGCACAACCCGTCATGAACCGGCAGGGAATAGAACCACATCGCACCACCCTTGTGACCGGGCAGGATGGGATAGGTGAACTCGGCAAGCAGGTATCCGTCGTAGCCTTTCATGTGGCCGGAGTTGAATCCCGCACCTGAGAGATCTGATAGCGGCGCCGGATGTCCCATCTCACCGAGACGTATGTCGCCTGCGGGAGATCCGTGATTGAAACCAATGAAGCATCGGGGCTGGAGGGCCTTGCAGAAGGTGGTGGTGTCCTGGTGGTTGAGACCACCGTCGGTCTGGGCGTGGTCGAACCAGATGTATTCAATGGGGCCGAACTGGGTCAGCAGCTCCTTGAGCTGGGCCTTCTTCATCTCGGGCGTGTAGCCGCCGGAGTGGTAGGCTTTGTTGTCGTTGAATTCGCCTTTAGAGAAATAGAGGGCCAGCTTGATGCCGTACTTGTCGCAGGACTTGCGGAGTTCCGCCAGCACGTCGCGACCGAGCGGGGCCTTGGTGACTTTGCGGTCGGTGGTCTTCGTGTCCCATAGACAGAAGACGTCGTGGTGCTTGGTCAGGAAGAGGATGTAGCCCATATCCGCCTCTTTTGCTGTGCGCGCCCACTGGTCGGTGTCCACCTCGGTCGCTTTGAAGAAGCTTACGTCTTTGACGCCCGGCGTCCACTCTTTCCCGGAGAAAGTGCTGAAGCTCCAGCAGATGAACATTCCCAACTTGAGGTTCTTGAGCTCCTCCGTCCGCTCTGCCATGTCCACCGGCTTGGGCACCTCCTGCGCCCGAACCATTGACCCTGCCCCACCACTGCGCTCGCAACCAACACCGCCAGCATCTTTACTGTGTTCATGATATTATTCCCTTACTCCCCTCTAAGATTTACTCATCCCCTTGCAAACTGTTCCGCGACCTCCATGGCGATCCGCGACCATTCCCAGAGCCTCTCGGGCTGGTAGCGGACCGTCGAGATATCCTTCATGGACCTTGTTACCCCAAACCACCCGTTAGGGTAGTTGTTTTGCTGGGGAGTTCCATCTATTCTTTCACGCGATGAGGGGAGTTAATGCATGTTGAGACTAGCTGTTACGATTGCCCTGACAATTGGGGCTTGTGCTGCGCTGGCAGTCCCCGCAGTCCCTGATGATGCCCGTGAGCAATGGGATATACTCGCTTTCGATCTGAACAGCCGCTCCGCGTTCGAGCGCCATGCGAGCCAGGCCTTTCATCCTGAGGCGCTGATCCGGGCGTCCGACCGGGATCCGCTCGATGTGTTACTGCGGCGCACGGCGGCACTTCTCGACGACCTCAAGGCGACAGCCGATCTTTCGACGTGTGAGCGCGAGTTGGAGGCTTTGCGGGCGGAGGCCGGAACGATCACGCCGACGGAGTCCGAGCAGCGATGGAAGCTGTTCGGACGGGTGTTGAGCCTGCGGCGAAAGATTGCGTTCTCGAATCCGCTACTGAACTTTGACCAGCTGCTGTTTGTCAAGCGGCACCGCGCAATCTACAACCATATGTGCGACCAGTTCTATGGCATTACGGCCAGACCGGGTGGCGGGCTTTATGTGCTTCAGAATCCCTTTGGACCAAACCCGCAGGTGCGGGACGTGTTGGCGGGTGCCGAGGTTGAGAACGGTCGTCTTAAGGGGCAACGTCTTCTGGGTGGCAACGGCGCGTTGGCCCACCTGCAGTTCGATGGTGTGAGACAATTGACGGGCGATGCCACCGTGGGCGGCGCGTTTCTGTCTCCAGCGTTGTCGTACGATGGGAAGGAGATTTTGTTCGCTTACGTTGAGTGCTCCGGAGGGAAGGATCAAATCTTTCACACCGACCCGAGCCGGGGGCACTGGGCCGAGGGCCGCTGTTACCACATCTTCAAGGTTAATGCGGACGGTTCGCACCTTCGGCAGATTACGGACGGCACCTGGAACGATTTCGATCCCTGCTGGCTGCCGAACGGGAGAATCGCGTTTATTAGTGAACGGCGCGGTGGCTACCTCCGATGCGGGCGAGCCTGCCCGCTCTACAATCTCTACGACATGGCCGCCGACGGCACTGGAATCAACCTCTTGAGCATCCACGACAGCAACGAGTGGAACCCGAGCGTAACCCATGACGGGCGGATTGTCTGGACCCGGTGGGATTACATTGACCGCCATGGTTGCATCGCTCACGTGCCATGGATCACACGTCTGGACGGCACCGATCCCCGAGCGTTGCACGGTAACTTCGCCCCGCGACCCCTTCGTGCCGATATGGAATTGGGCGTGCGTGCCATCCCCGGCTCACCAAGGTTCGTCGCAACGGCGGCGCCGCACCATGGACAAGCGTTCGGATCGCTTGTGATAATCGATCCGCGAGTGGAGGATGACGATGGGATGGGGCCGGTCCGCCGGTTCACGCCCGACGTGGGGTTTCCGGAAAGTCAGGGCGGCAAAGAGGTGTACGGCACGCCATGGCCCCTGAGCGAGAAATACCACCTCTGCGTTTACGATGCCTCCGTCAATGGTGCTCGCACCCAACGCAAGCAATCGATCCATGCCGCCTACGGCATCTATCTTGTGGACGCTTTCGGCAACAAGGAACTGATCTACCGGGATCCTGATATCGGTTGTTCCAGCCCGATTCCACTCCGTTCGACACCGGTTCCGCCCATCTCGGTTGATCCGCGCCTGCCGGCCGAGCAGAAACCGGTCAAGCCAGGCGATGTGGGTGAAGGGACCATGGCGGTTGTCGATGTTTTCAACACGCTGAGGCCTTGCCCGCCTGACGCCAAAATCAAGGAACTCCGGATCCTCCAGTTATTACCCTGCTCGGTGCCGTCGGGGTTTCCCCCGTACCAGACCGGCCAGCGCATCGCCGGGGCCGGCGATTCCATTGTTCCGGCGCGTTGGGTGTTGGGAACCGTGCCGGTTGAGGCCGACGGCAGCGCGTATTTCAAGGTGCCGGCCAACCGCGAGCTGTTCTTTCAACTCGTGGATGACCGGGGACTGGCAGTTGAATCCATGCGATCCGGTACAGCTGTGCGTCAGGGTGAAGAACTTGTCTGCCAGGGGTGTCATGAGCACAAGCACAGGGCCGCTGCCGCTGCGAAGAGCAGCCCCCTGGCGATGCGCCGTGCCCCGTCGGTGCCGCGGCCGGATGTGGATGGTTCCAATCCCTTTAGCTACTCGCGCCTGGTGCAGCCGGCGTTGGATCGCAATTGCACGGCCTGCCATGAAAAAAATCCCGGGAAAGCGCCGAACCTGGGTCACAAACCCATTGCGAACCAATGGTCTGCCTCGTACCGGAGCCTGTTGCCGTACGCGTTCACCGACTACGGCGACCATTATCGTACCGTGCCAGGTCGCTTTGGTGCCCGTGGATCCAAGCTGCTCCAGATGTTGGATAAGGGACATCACGAGGTGAAACTCTCGCCGGAGGATTTTCACCGACTGACGTTGTGGCTGGATTGCGCGTCGATGTTCTATGGAGTCTTTGAAAAAGAAGGGGGCGAAGCGCAACTCCGAGGCGAAAACGCCATCCCCAGCTTATATTGAGATCATTGCAAGGGGGGAATGTGCTGTCTACAGGCAAGGGAGTCTCAACCCTGCTGATTTTCGAGGGAGAGGGCAAGCTTCGCTGGTTCGAGGGAAGCTTCGCCGGCAACGAGGAACGGCAGCTTCATCGTCGGGGAAAATATAAAAAATTGGCACTTCGGTGACAGGGGAACGGTACTTGCTTGCCTCGGGTGGTCTGATTTGCCAAATTGCCTCTCACTCTTAAGGAAGGATCCATACCCATGGCAAAACTGCGCATTGCCCTCGTCGTCCTGTCA
>CAZMSS010000273.1:0-4088 GCA_964568965.1 uncultured Verrucomicrobiota bacterium
CCCTACGGAAGCGAAACGCGCCCCTATGACACTCCAGTTTCATGTTGAATGGCACGAGAGGCTGGCGTCGACCAACACGGCGCTCCGGGATCTGGCGGAACGGTCCCCAGACCTGCCCTCGGGCACGGTTATCGCCGCCCGGGAACAGACCTCAGGCCGGGGCCGGCTTGACCGTGTCTGGCTTTCCGGCGAGGACGAAAACCTGACCTTCTCGCTGTTCCTCAAGGCGCAAACCGATCCCCGGCGCCTCCCGGCCGCCTCGATGGCGGCGGCACTGGCGGTGACCGACCTGCTGGCAGACGAGGGAATTGAAGCCGCCCTGAAATGGCCGAATGATGTGCTCGTGCGGGGAAAGAAAATCTGCGGCATCCTGTCCGAGTCGGTTTCAGGCGGACTGGTCATCGGCGTCGGCCTCAATGTAAACATGGGAACCGCAGATCACATTGACCAGCCCGCAACCTCCATGCGGATTGAATCCGGCAAGCGATACGATTGCGGGCGACTTCTCCCCACGCTCCTGGAAAAACTTGTCCCGCACCTGACGGCCTGGCAGGAACACGGGTTTGCCGGGATCAGGAAAAGCTGGGAATCCAGGATTCCAGCGCTGGGGAAACCCATCCGCGTTCGCGATGGCAGCCATTACCGGGACGGCATTCTGGCGGGCTTCGGCGAGGACGGCGAACTGCTGCTCCAAAATTCCGATTCCACCATTTCCCCCATCTGGAGCGGTGAATTGGGCAGCTAGTGTAGTGTCTCTCAAACGACTACGCAGTATACAGATCACCACCCGTTTCGATTGCTTTCTCTGACCCACGCGTCGGGAAGAATACTTCACCACGGAGGCACCGAGACACCGAGAAGAGAAGAAAAAGAAATACAAATGTTTCGCGGATTTTCCGGAAACGGAGTACCGTTTCCGGAAAATCCGCGAAACCCTTCTTGAAGGAATACAAAGAGGGGGAGGAGAAGTCCAGGTTGTGGAATCACCTCCTCTTTCTCGTTGAATTACTCCCAGAGGGGTTGCGAGAATTTTGATCACGGTATTTCCGTGAACGAAATTCTCGCAACATTTTCGCTACGGCAGGGTATTCTCTGTGCCTCTGAGTCTCAAGCGAAGCGGGTGGTGAATCTTCCTGGTTTGAGGCGAATGCAATGTACACCTAATTATGAGACAGCTCACTAGGCGATGCGGAGCCACATCCACCAGGTGATCACGGCGTACAGGGGGACCAGGACAAGAACGACCCAGACCATGTATCCGAAAAACGAGGGCATGGTGACGCCCTCATCCTCACAAATGGCCTTGACCATCAGGTTCGGGCCATTCCCAATGTAGGTATTCGCCCCCATCATGACGCAACCCAGGGAAACGGCCACCAACACCCCCCCCGCTCCGCCCGCCAACAGGGCGGCGAGTGATCCTGATGCCGTACGGGCCGATTCGAAGAAGATCAGGTATGTAGGGGCATTATCCAGAAAACTGGACAGTCCTCCTGCCATCCAGAACACCGCCGCGGGAGATGCCCCCCCGCTGATGCTCCCGGAAGCGCGCAAAAGGGCCTGCACGGGAATCATGGTCACAAAGATCCCGGCAAATAGTATGGCGACTTCAATGATGGGATGGTAGGTGAAGTCATTTCTGGCCCTGATCGCAGGAGGCGTCACCCGTATGGAGATGACGATGGCCAGAAGCATGACGATTTCCCTGATGACCATCGGAAGAAAAAGGGAGGCAACCACTAGCAGCAGAAGCATGATGTTCCGGACCCCATGGACTTCAAACCGTCGCTCGGGCAAGCGGGCAACCGCAGGAAGTTCCTTCCGGATCTGCCAGGCATCCAGAAACCAGAACACCGTCAGCAGGGAACCCACCGCGAGACACCAGACGGGAAACAACCTCAATGTCCAAAAGAATGGCACCCCCTGCAAATACCCCAGGAACAGAGGAGGATCCCCAGCGGCGTCAGCAGGCCGCCGATATTGGACACGATAAAAATGAAAAACACAAACAGGTGGGTGCAATGCTTCCTCCAGGCATTCGCCCGAAGCAGGGGACGAATGAGCACCACACTGGCCCCCGTGGTTCCCAGAAGGCTGGCTAGAACGGCCCCTACGAGCAGGAACAGCACGTTTGATACCGGCCTGCCGCGTGCCGGGGTCTCCACATCAATCCCGCCTGAAACAATATACAGCGCGGCGAGCAACGTGATGAATGAGATATATTCACCCGCGACCTCGTGCAATGCCGCCGTGTCCTTGATCCCCACAACCATAGCGCAGGGAAAAGCCAAAGCCAGGGTCACCCAGGGATACCATTTCCTCCACCACCCCCCGTTCACGAGCGGCACCACCGCCATGGCCCCGATGAGGGCGACGAAGAATCCGGACTCCCAAGTTGAAAAAGGTGATGTCATGGCATTTAATCCCGCGAACGGGCTACACCATAACACTCCACCGTCCCCTTCATCAACCGTTCTCGTCCGACCCGACAGGGCATACGCAACCAAGGCCAAAGAAATCGGAGGAATTTGAACACCCGCTGCGCTCAAGTCGCAAAGACCGCAAAGAAGAATTCAGATGCGTCTACACGGTCTAACCCGGATCCACGCCTCCGGCATTGCCCATTATACCACATGCTTTTTGCAGACTTTGCGGAAGTGATAGCCGTAGATGGCGAGGATGATCGCATCAGGAAGCAGCCGGGGACGACGGAACTGGGTCCAGAGCAGCAACTTCCAATACTGGAACCGCCCCCGGCCCACAATGCCGATGCGGTAGACTGAACGAATGAGCGCAAGGACGTGGGCGAAGCGGAGATTCCCCCGCACATGCGGCGGCTTGTACTCCCGCAGAAATGTCCGGATGCGCTGGTAGTAGGGCGCGGGGGCGTAAATGTGGTCCAGAATCCGCCGGTATCCCTCCTTGAGTTTGTCCATGTGCATCAGCGGGATGATGTTCGTTGTCCCATCCACATTATCGCCAGACGACTCCGCGGAGATGCGGCCTTCACGTTTGAGCCTTTCGTACAACCGCGTTCCCGCCGGGGCCTGCAACAGTCCGACCATGGCCGTCACGATGCCGCTCTTCTGGATGAAATCGATCTGCCGCTGGAAGATGGAAGGCTGGTCGTGATCGAAGCCGACAATGAAGCCACCCTGCACCTGAAGCCCCGCCCGCTGGATCCGTTTTACATCTGCAACGAGGTCCCGGTTCTCATTCTGATCCTTCCGGCACTCGGCTAGACACGTGTCGTCCGGAGTTTCAATTCCGATAAACACCTTATTGAACCCGGCTTCGACCATCAGATCCATCAGGGGTTTGTCATCGGCCAGATTGATGGAGGCTTCGGTGAAGAAGAGAATGCCCCTCTTGTCCTTCCGCCACGCAATCAAGGCGGGCAACAGATCTTTTTTAACAAACGGCTTGTTCCCGATAAAGTTGTCGTCCACGAAGAACACATCCCCGCGCCACCCCAGTCGGTAGAGGCTGTCGAGTTCCGCAATGACCTGAGACGACGACTTCATGCGGACGCGGTGGCCAAGCAGGGCCGTAACGCTGCAGAAGTCGCAATTGAAGGGGCACCCGCGCGAGAACTGGATGCCCATTGTGGCATAACGCCTGAGGTCCAGCAGGTCCCAGCGGGGAATGGGAGTCTGACTCAAGTCCGCAAACAGGTTAGTAGAATAGATGCGCCGGGGGTTACCCTTAGCCCAATCATCAAGAAACGGTTGCAACGTCAGCTCGGCCTCGTTCAGGATGAAATGATCCACCTCGGGAAACTGTTCGTGCTCGCTGCTGAAGAGGGGCCCGCCGGCCACAACCTTGAGCCCCGCCGCCTTGCAGCAGGCCACAATCTGATGCGCTGAGTCGCGTTGGACAACCATGGCGGAGATGAAAGCGCAGTCAGCCCATGCCAGATCCTTGTCGGTCAGTTTCCGCACGTTCGCATCCACAAGGCGCAGGGACCAGTTCCCCGGCAGCATGGCTGCGACCGTCACCAAGCCGATCGGCGGCAATGCAGCCCGCTTACCCACGAACTCAAGCGCATGCTTGAAACTCCAGAACGTGTCGGGAAACTCCGGATTGAC
>CAZMSS010000274.1:0-4065 GCA_964568965.1 uncultured Verrucomicrobiota bacterium
GCCTGGGGCCTGCACGACATGCACGGCAACGCCTGGCAGTGGACTCGCTCCGTCTACCGGCCCTATCCTTATCGCGACGGCGACGGCCGTAACCAGCCAGGGGCAAGCGATCACTGCGTCGTTCGCGGTGGATCATGGTACGACCGCCCAAAACGCTGCCGCTCGGCATTCCGCCTGAGCTACCCAGGCTGGCAGGAGGTGTACAATGTGGGCTTTCGGATCGTATGCGAATTGAGCGAGCAGCAAGTGAAAGGTACGCACGTCGCCAATTAAGTAGGCCTTCGAGCATGTCACCGGCCAACCCGCAAGGCGACAGGCCCCGGGCCGAAGTCTTGCGGGGGCTCAAGTCGTGACGTTCCACTCGCCAGGGTTCCCGCAGCAAGGTGTCTTCCGGTGAAGGGATGGAACCACTCCGCCTTCAGGGGCGCGGCCAACCCTTCGAGCTTGAGCGTGAAGGGCCGGGCCTTGTCCAGGAAGACCAGGTACTGCCGCCCTGGATCGGCGAGGCAGTAGCCCTCGCTCACCAGCCCGTCAGCCGGTTCCATGCGCCAGTAGCCGGTGCCTTCGAAGAAGCTTCGCAAGTTCTTGAAATAGGCATAGCCTGGCGGCGAGTCCTCCGGCCGGATGACATCCCATGCCGTATAGGTGTAATAGTAGACGTCGTACCCGCCCGCCATGCAGACCTCCCATGCCCGCCGGCAAACCTCTTGCGGCGACTGGACGACCCCATAGGTCTTGTCGTTCAAACCCTTGGGCCCGTGCTCATAGCCAAACTCGACGTTCACCACCGGCCAGACTTGCTGCTGCCGGTGTTCCAGAAGGATTGCATGCCAATTGGAGTGCTGTTGCTCCGAGCGGTAGTCCAGGCAGTGGTTGTACTGCCCACGATCGTAAGTCGCGCGGTCGTCGTGAATGGTGATCAGCCGGCGGTAGGGATCGTTCTCTCGCAGAAACCGGACCCGGCCGATCTTGTAGTCCAAGTTCCTCTCGTTGTTCGCCTCTTTGGAAAAATCCCAGTGGATGTTCGGATAGGCCGCGTAACGGGCGATCAACCAGCGGAAGTACAGATCATCGTCGGCACTCCCCTTGGCAGGCCAGTTGACCATCTTGTTGTAGACCTTGATCATGACATGGGCGATCATGCCGCGCCGGTAGAGTGCGTCGATGATCCGATCGTAGTGTTGCCAGTACGTCAGGTTGAACCGGCGATGGTCTGGTTTCTCGTTGCTGCCTTCCCAGGCGAACATCGGAGGCGGTCCGAAATCATCCTCGCCGGTCTTGCCTTTGCGCCAGGACGTGTCATGGGCATAGGCGTTGAGGATAACGTAATTGAACCCGCTGGCGGCCAGCTTGTCCAGAAAGCGGTTGGCGGTCTTCAACTCCGGATCCTTCATGTCCATAGCCCAAAGCCAGTCGCATTCGTAGCCCAGGAGGAAATACCGGGTGCCGTCCTCGAAGACGAAGTGGCGGGGATGTTGCGGGTCAACCCGCAAGGGGCCGTGGATGTTGGGAGACCGGTTGGCGACGCACAAGACGGAGCCTGTCTTACCGTCAAGGCCGGATAGGTTGGACTTCGTGCGGATTGACCACGGACCTTCGGCCGTCGGTGAGAAACGAACCTTCCAAGTCCCACCGCCGTCATAGAAACCCGGCAGGGCGAGCTTGGCGCCCTCTGGTCCGGTTGCCTCGGCAGAGAACTCGACCAGAAACGGGTTGTCCGGCGTTTGAACGTTTCGGAAGGGAAAGTCGTGGGGTTGCCAGCGAGGGACGTGAACCTGGATGCCTGCCGGGGCAGTGTCGGTCGCGCGGACCGTCAACGAACACGCGGCTAGAACCGCAAACGCCAGCAGGGTCTGTGAGGATCGGAGAATCATGAGGTTTTGTTCCATTTTACACGGGCCCGACTATCGCACCAACCGGACAACCACGTACGGCGTCTCCTTGTTCAGATCGGGGTAAATCTTGCCGTTGCCACGGGCGTCCATGACCTCGATCAGGTACATCAGATCCCGTTTCGGATTGACGTGCTCGGCGGGAATCACGGCCTGGTAGCGGTCCTTCTCGCCGGCCGGGAGCATCGGAAGCATTCGGTAGTCCTCGTGTTGATTGACGCTGCGGTAGCGGAGGCGGACCCACTTGACGCCGGACGGATCACGAACGTGGGCCACAACCGTGAGCGGCTTGCCTGCGGGAGCGGTGGCGACGGGCTGGTGGTCTACCATGGGCGGCTCGTGGTCGCCGGGGCCAAGCAAGGTCGTGTATCGAGGCGCAGCCTTGATGGGGCCGGCAGGACGATCTTCAAGCCGTTGCTGTTCCAGGGCAACGAGTCCCTTCTCCAGCGCGGCCAATTCGTCCTTCCAGTGGCCGCATAGGTCAGCGCCGCGCGCGCCCATCATCAGGTCGTCCGTGTAGACGTCGCCTGCCGCGGCCACGAGCTGCCGCCAGGCCTCGATCGCGGTCCGCTCGCAATAAATCGCATCGTCGAGCGATTTGGGGTCGCCGGTCCGCTCGAACAACCTGTAGCTGACAGCGGCCGGGATCCGCCGCGAATGATACACCGCCAGGTTCGCCAGTATCTTCAAATCGGTGATCGTGGAGTCGAACTCCTTGTTCCGATGTGGGCCGATACGTCTTTCGGCCTCGGCGACTCGCGCGCCGATCTCGGTCGCGGTCGCGGCGAACCAGCGGCTGGTTTCGCCCGGCCGAGTCTTGGCGGTCTCGCCGCCCTCAATCAGGCACCGTGCTTCTTCGTCAAAACTGGCGAACTGTTGAATATCGCTGCCCTCGGCCTTGGCGTAGGCCGGCAAGTCGCCCAGCCGCTGCTTTTCCGCCCAGCCGCGGGTCATGGGGAAATAGCCGTAGGGATAGCAGGTGGCGACAATCCGCGGCAGAATCCAGCTCGCCCGGTGCAGGGCCTGCTCGATGCAAGGAGCTGCCTCCGGGCCGAATCGCTGCCGGAACTCGCGCTGCCACACCTCGGCAGGCGTCTCCGGGTTGTAGCCCATGCGGCCGAACGCTTGGAAGAAATGCCAGTAGCGCTCGAACTCGTAGTCGTAGTAGCGGTAATTGGAATTGAGCAGGTCGAACGGCCGCATGTCGTGCGGCTGGGCTTCCATTTTCGTGCACAACGGTTCGTTGACCTCGAAACCGTCGCCGTCGTAGAGGTGGGTGCTCTCGACGAAACGTCTTGCATACTCGATATCGCCCCACAGCAACACGCGCGACGTGCCGCCGTTCCAGAGCCGCCAATGCATCTTGTAGTGCTGCGGATATCGCAACAAATCGGCATAACTGTGCCGGCGGTCGAACTGGTTCTCTCGGTTGATGTGCGTCGGATGAAACGGCATGCCCATCTGCTCCATCCAGTATTTGGTGGTGATGCGGAGCTTCACGCCCTGTTCCAGACCGTCGTCGATCACCGCATCGGGCAGCCCTTTGGCGCGGGCGTCGAAACGCACGTTCGGGGCGTGTTGCCGCATCACCTGAAAGACATTCCGCCAGAAGTCCCGCTGCTCGCGGTTCTTCAGTCCCGACTCGTCGTGCATGCGGAACTGGATGGCGTCGATCTCGGGCACCAGACGCACGAATTTCGTCAGGGCCGCCTTGGTGTAGGGGGTGAGGTTCTTTTCGGTCACGCCCCACACTAAGCCGGGCGTTGGTCTGGCGGGGATGCGTTCCGCGCCGGGCACGCCGCCGCCCTGGACCCCGCCGCGGTAGATATGGTCCCAGATGCCCGCCGTAAATTTCAGCCCGCGGTCGTGTGCCATCTTGATGAGCCGTTTGAGCGATTCCAAATTGCGATGTTGCTGCTCGCGCGTGACGCCGACCATGCGCACGTCGGGGAATTCCTCAACGTCGAAGAAATAAGGATAACAAGGGGCGAGGAACCCGCCGTTCTCGTAACCGAAGATCACGACCAGTGAATTGAAGCGGTTCCGCGCCAAGAGATCCAGGTAGCGGGCCCAATATGCCTCGTCGTAGAACCGGCTTTCCCAATAGGCCCGATTCATGGTGTAGAGGCTGTCTCTTATACACATCTGACGCTGCCGACGAATAGAGAGGTGT
>CAZMSS010000275.1:0-3989 GCA_964568965.1 uncultured Verrucomicrobiota bacterium
CATTATACTCGCTTATGCGGCTTTCAATAGTCATTCCCGCCCATAATGAAGAGCGCCGGATTGGCCCCATGCTGGAGGCCTATCTTCCTTTTTTCTCCGAACGGTACGGGGCAGGGGTGGAATTCCTTGTCGTCATTAACGGATCCTCGGATAAGACCGAGGAGGTTGTGGCGAAGTATTCTGCCCGGTATACGTGCATAAGGTCTATCGTTGAGCCTGACCCGATAGGAAAAGGAGGCGCCTTGATGCTGGGCTTCCGCCAGGCCACAGGAGATTTGATTGGTTTTGTGGATGCCGATGGCGCCACGCCTCCGGAGGCGTTTCAGGAATTGGTGGAGCACATTGGTCCGGCAGGGGGCATTATTGCATCCCGCTGGGCGAAAGGCTCGAAAGTCAGCCCGCGTCAGCCACTCGACCGCCGGGTGGCTTCGCGGATATTCAATCTGGTAACGCGTATCCTATTCGGGTTGCGGTTGACCGATACCCAATGTGGGGCCAAGTTGATGACGCGCGAGGCCGTGCAGGCGATTCTGCCGCACTTGGGTATCACCCAGTGGGCCTTTGATGTGGACCTGCTGTTTCAGCTTCGCCGGGCAGGTTACGTGATCAAGGAGATCCCAACGACGTGGCACGATGTCGAGGGGTCCAAGATCCAAGTGGGAAAAGCCTCGACGGAGATGATGCTGGCGCTTGCCCGCCTGCGGTTGATCTATTCGCCATTCAGTTGGGTGGTGGATTTCTACAACCGTTTCCTAGGGCCCTGGATCCATCCAGTCGGGACGGTGCGGGACTATCTTTTGACGCACAGCCTGATGCTTTTCATTGGTGCCCAGTTCGGGAACATCTGCAACCTGCTGTTTCAGGTGATCATGGCCCGGATGCTGGGTGATGCCGCGTATGGCGACTTGTTTGCGGCGTTGAGCGCCTTGATGATGCTGGGCATGCCGCTAGGGGCGTTAGGCGGGGCGGTGATGCATTATACCGCCTTGTTCATGGGACGGGGAGAACGAGAGAAAATCAAGGGTATGATGGTAGCCTTGGGGCGCGACTTGCTAATCCCGTCGATGCTGATTGTCGTGGCGGTTGTTCTTGCCCGGCAGCAGTTGATGGTTGAATTTAAGATCGGATCAACCGGGCTCATCTACCTTGCTGGGGCAACGGCCCTTGTGATGCTGCTGGGAGCTGTTCCGGGCGGGGTATTGGCAGGGATGCAGGCATTTGAGTGGGTGGCCCTTCTGGGGAATGGATGGATGGTCATAAGGATGGTGTTTGGGGTGATCCTGACGCTGGTTGGCCTGGGTGCCGTGGGCGGGTTGACAGCCCACATGGTTGGCCTGCTGGTGTCGGCGGTGTTGTCCCTGGTCTTGTGCGGCTCGTTGCTGGGGCGGGGGCGGGTTCCGGCCGCTCGGCCGGCCGGGATCTATTCCTACATGGGTGGCTATATGGCGGCATTCATGGCGTATGCGGTGCTGACCAGTGCCGATGTGCTACTCGTAAAACATTATTTCTCCTCCACGCAGGCCGGTGTATTTGCCAAGGCGGCGATGGTGGCGAGGATGGTCTTTTTCCTGCCCGGGCCCGTGTGCACCGCCTTGTTTCCCAAGGTGACCTCGACAGGGGAATCATCAGGGGCAACACTTCGGACGTTGTACAAGGCCATGGCGTTGACCGGTTTGATTGTGGCGGCCATGGGGTTGGTCTGCATAATGATGCCCGGCTTCCTGTTGACGGTGCTGGCGAGGGGGGCTCAACCGGGACAGGTCGAAATCCTGCGGGGGATGGTCTTGGCGCTGGCACCCTTGACTCTTGTAATTGTAATATTAAACTATGAGCTGGCTCAGAGGCGGTTCAGGATCATGATGCCGCTTATTCTTTGCGCGGGGGGGTACCTGTTGGGCGCGATGAGGTGGCATGAAACCCCTCTTCAGGTGGTGGCTGTGCTGGGTGTGATGTCGGTGGCGGCGCTGGGATTATCGCTGCTGGTGCTCCAGAATCGGACTGGTAAATCGTGAGGGTGTCATGAATAAGGTCGTCGAAATCAGAAAGCAGATATTGGGGTTGGTGGCGCAGTATCACGGGGCGAAATTCGGGGCCAAGGACTTTTCCCCGGGTCAGGACCTGGTGCACTATGCGGGGCGAGTCTTTGACGCCGATGAGATGGTCAGCCTGGTGGATTCGAGTCTGGATTTCTTCCTGACAGCCGGCCGCTACTCGGAGGAATTCGAGGCGGATTTCGCGGACAAGCTAGGGGTGTCAAACGCGCTCCTCGTGAATTCCGGCTCGTCGGCAAATCTGGTGGCGCTGACAGCGCTGACGTCGCCGAAGCTGGGTGCTCGGCGCCTGAAGCCAGGCGACGAGGTGCTCACGGTGGCGGCAGGTTTTCCGACGACCTTAGCGCCGATTCTTCAGGACAACCTTGTCCCCGTGTTCATCGATGTAAATCTCGGTGACTACACGGCTATGCCGGAGCGGATAGCCGAGGCGATCGGGCCGAAGACGCGGGCAATCATGATGGCTCATACGCTCGGGATTCCCTTTGACCTGGACGAGGTCATGAAGGTGGCCCAGGATCATGACCTGTGGGTGATCGAGGACAACTGCGATGCATTAGGATCCCGTTACCGCGGGAAGATGACAGGCTCATTCGGGCATCTGGCCTCGCACTCCTTCTATCCCGCCCACCATATCACCATGGGCGAAGGCGGTTGCGTCGTGACGAAGGACGACGAGCTGGCCCGGATCGCCCGCTCCTTCCGGGATTGGGGCCGGGATTGCTATTGCACAGGGGGCGAGAACAACACCTGCGGGAAGCGGTTCAGTCAGCAGTTCGGCACGCTGCCGCAGGGATATGACCACAAGTACGTGTACAGTCATATCGGCTACAATCTCAAGGTAACCGACATGCAGGCGGCTATCGGGTGCGCCCAGCTGAAGAAGCTGGACGGGTTCGTGGCGAAGCGGAAGGAAAACCTCGCGACATTAACCCGCATGCTTGCCTCATTCCAGGACCGCCTGATCCTGCCACGGGCCACCCCTCATTCCGACCCCTCCTGGTTTGCTTATCCGATCACCGTCAAGCCGGACGCTGGTTTTGCCCGCAACGACCTGACACAGTTTCTGGAGAGCCGGAAGATCGAGACCCGGAACCTCTTCAGCGGGAATCTCCTGCGTCACCCGGCATTCGAAGGGATCCCTCATCGAGTGGTAGGTGGCCTGGCGAACACCGATTTAATCACCACCAACACATTCTTTATTGGTGTTTATCCAGGGTTGACCGAGGCGCATTTGCAGTATGTCGCCGAGATGGTCTCGGAATTCATGAGGAGGTAGGAGTTTGAACAGAAGGACGCGAAGTTCGCGAAGGAAAGAGAGGTTAGGTCCGCCTACGGCGGAAAAACAAACATCCTCTGCGGTCTTAGAGACCTTCTGTTCAACATTCTTCTTGGAGGCGTGGTAATGGGTGTGGTGAGGAAAATTCACTGTTTTGTGGAGTCAGTGACGGATCATGGCGATCGCGTTTACACGGTCACTATGAAGCCGGAGCGCCCGTTGCCATCATTCCTGCCGGGCCAGTTCTTGCATCTGGCGCTCGACGAGTATGATCCATCGGCTTGCTGGCCGGAGTCGCGTGTGTTTTCGATTGCATCATCGCCGTCGGAGCGGGACCAGGTCAGGATTGTTTATTCGGTCAAGGGTGTCTATACGGCACGAATGGAAAAGGAACTGGCCGCTGGGCGCGGGGTTTGGATCAAGCTCCCCTACGGCGAATTCAAGGTCGACGGGGCACGCGACGCGGTGTTGATTGCCGGGGGGACTGGGATCACGGCCTTCCAGTCCTTCATTGAGGGGTTGGTGCCGGAGCATTCCCGTCAGGTGGTCCTGCTCTATGGGGCTCGAAGCCCGGAACTCCTCTTGGCTCGTGACGCCATTGAAGCCAGCCGCGGGAAAGTTAAGAGCCTGCGAGCGTTTTATTTTTCAGAGACGACAGG
>CAZMSS010000276.1:0-1226 GCA_964568965.1 uncultured Verrucomicrobiota bacterium
AATTCGTCGCAGTTGGCTGCAAGCAGGTCGGAAGTGGCGGCCTTCACTCCGACGCCGATCACGCGCTTGATGTTCTCGCGCAGCTTGGAAACCAGCGGCGAAAAATCCGAATCGCCGCTGATGATGACGAAGGTATCGACATGCGACTTGGTGTAGCACAGGTCGAGCGCATCCACGACCATGCGGATATCGGCGGAGTTCTTGCCCGATTGCCGGACATGCGGGATTTCAATCAGCTCGAAGGAGGCCTCGTGCATGGTCGCCTTGAATTCCTTGTAGCGGCCCCAGTCGCAGTAGGCCTTCTTGACGACAATGTTGCCCTTGAGCAACAACCGCTCGATCACCTTGCTGATGTCGAACTGGGCGTAGTTGGCGTCGCGCACACCCAATGCGATGTTTTCAAAATCACAGAACAGGGCCATGTTTTTGGTTTCGGATTGGTGGGTCATGCGATGAGCTCCTTCATTAGTGTGTGGCGATTATCAGTAAATTCCTCCCCCATGTCCATCCATTAACGGCTTCCGGTTACTGGTGGAGTCTGGCCGCATTGTGCCGACGCGCCTCCTCAACGAGTGCGGCGTTCTGATAGTCCCAAAGCAGGTCAATGTATTCACTGCGTTTTTCGCGGGGGATGACGATGGGGGGCATTGCTAGGGGGCGAGCCGTACCTTCCCTTTTAAAAAGCGGTTTGTGGCGACGGTCAGATTTGTGCAGATCAGGACTGAACCTGAGGCGCGAATGTCCGTCAGCCCCGGAAGCGGCGTCCAGGTGCCGGATAAGAGGTCGGTACAAGATTCAAGGGAGTAATACCGGTTAAGCCCGTCATACTGGGCGCCTGGTTCGATGGTCGGAACGGAGACCTGCCACGCGTTATTGGTCCAGACAATCTGGAGGCCAAAGACGCTGGCCGGATTCGTCGGGTTTGTGCCGGCGATATATTCCTCCCATGTCTGGAGACCATCGCCGTCCTGATCGTTTGTTGCGGCGGCATTCAGGTTATTTGTCCATGCCGGGTTTGCCTCCGCTAGCCACCAGCTTGGCGTATTGCTCAATACGGTGTCCGGCGCAAAGCTAGTCTGGATGGTGTGGCCGGCCTTGACGTTGGTGAAGGTGTGGACCAGGGGGGCTCCGATGGGAACCCCATCAACCGTCAGGGTGCCGATATGATACCAGGGGGATGGCGTATTCGTGAAGCTGGCGGTGGCACCATAGGGAACTGTGATCGT
>CAZMSS010000276.1:1326-3947 GCA_964568965.1 uncultured Verrucomicrobiota bacterium
GCAAGGCAGTTCCAGACGGCCACATGGTGGTTCGTTGTGATGCATAGGGCGAACTGCGCATTGGTCAGCATGCTTTCAGAGGGCAGGGTGCTGTTGGTCCAGGATTTTGATTCCAGAATCATGTCGACCCATACGTTTGAATGTGATGCGGCGATGAAGGTGTTGGTCACCAGACCATCAATCTGGAATGTCTTCAGATGGGGCCCCGGGAGAGGGAAGGCTCCGGTATAGGTGCCGGCGTAAGGGTTGGTTGTCACGACGCCCATCGGCGAGAATCGGGCAGACCAGCCATTGGTGTCGGCCAGTTCGTATCCGACGGGATAGGACTCGAAGGTTTCGCCGTAGGGGATGCTATTCGTGGCCACCGCGGCAAATCCCTGGATCCCGAATACGTACGGAGTCCTGTCGCTGTCATTGTTTACAATCGTCACCGTTCCGGTCCGTATGCCGGGTAAGGTCGGGGCAAACACGATCTTGAAGGAGGTTGAGGCGCCGCTCACGAGCGTCGTGGCTGGATTCGCGTATACCGTGAAGTCGGAGATGTTGCCGGTGAGGCTCACCGGCGCACCACCGGGGAGAAGCAGCACGCCGGGTCCCGAGTTGGTGATCGCAAACACATTCGTGAGCGAGAGTCCCTGCATCAGGTCGGTGCCGCCAAAGTCGGTTCCATCGGCCATGGCGGGGGTGGTGTCGCCCGAGGTGATCGGTGTGCCTTTCCCGGAAACCACAATGAGGGGTTTCTGGCCCGCCCCCTGGACGGCAAAGGTGAAGGGATTCAGGTGTGCATCATCGCTGGCAAGATTCACCACAGCGGTCCGGAGGCCGCTGACTCCCGGATTGAAAATGATCCTGAACGATGTGGATGACCCTGCGGCCACGCTGGTGGCCATGCCTGCCGTATCGACTGAAAAATCGCCTGTGTCGCCTGTGAGCGTGACGGGTGTTCCGCCTGTGAGCGTGAGAAGGGCCAGTCCGCCGTTTGTGATGGCGAAGGTGTTGGTGATTGCCATATCGGTAATGTCCGCCGCACCGAAATCGGTACCATCAGCTCCGGAAGGGGACATGTCGCCATTGCCGATGGTCCGGCCCTTGCCCAGGGCTCCGATCACGGGTTCAACGGTGATCCCGTTGCCTTTGATCCTGAATGTATAGGGATTCTTTGAGGCGACGTTATTGGCGATTGAGACCAGGCCGGTTCTGGTCCCGGTTGTCGTGGGCGCAAACACCACTTTGAAGGTGGTGTTGGACCGGGCGGCAATATTGGTCGACAGGCTGTCCGTGATAACGGTGAAATCCCCCGTGTTTCCGGAAAGAACAATGGGGGGGGCTCCGGTCAGGCAAAGGACATCCGCTCCCCAATTGGTGATGGCGAAGACGTTCGTGACCGCCAGGCTGGCAGGCATGGCGTTTCCAAAATCCGTGGCGTCTTCGGGGGTCGGGGTGCCATTCCCGTTGGGAATCAGAGTGCCCCTGCCGTAGAGTGCAATATTCGCCGCCACATCCATGACCCGGCGGGCTTCCAGTTCGGCCAGGCTCAGCACCACATTGTCAACGCGTACGTTGTCCTGGAATCCCTTGATGGTGCCATACCCGCTCCCCCCGCTAAGAACGAAATCCGTCGTGTTGCTTTCCAGGGTGCCGTAATTGGCCGTCTGGGCTGCCCCGACCTGGACCACGGCGGATCCCGGGGTTCCCATGTACAATTTGGCGTTGTTGGCGCTTAGCGTGCCGTCGTATGTCACCGCCCAGAAGTACCATTTGTTCGTGTCGTTGAAATCCATGATTCCCGTCAAGTCAAAGTAAAGGTTCGCTTTGTCAAGTATGACATAGATCTGGTTCTTGGTGGCGATGGTGGTTGCAATCTGCACGCCAAATCCATTGTTGCCGTTGTTGGCGCTGGACCATTGATAGAAGCTCATGAGCTTTGAGTTTCCCGAGTAGGTGGCCTTCTCGATGGGGTACAGGGCATTGAACCAGCCCGAGAGCGTCAGGGTTGTAAGATTCTGGATGGCCGTGCAATTGGTGTTGGCGACACTGAGCTGCGGCCGAGCGGTATGCCCTGTATAGAGTCCACCGTTGGTGTTGATTCCGCTCAGATCCAGTGCCCGGTCGCCCCCCAGGCCACTAACCCCGCTCCCGTCGGCGCCATGCAGGTCGTAACTAACGGGCCAGGAGTAGGCCCGGCGGGTAATCAAGGTGGGGGCAGGGCTGCCGGTTCCGGTGTTTGCCGCCGCGGGCCAGGTTTCGTTGAACTTGAATTCCCAGAGGGTTGACGCGACGCCCGTTCCCGCCAGGAGGGTCAACACGCCGGCCGCGGCGGCAAGCGCCCGCAATGTATGATTCCCGCTACACATTATTTTGCTAATCAAGTTCATCTCTTCGCCGCTTCTCATTATTCGAAAATCACGAATACCCCGTGGCGATAAGCCTCAATCACCGGATTAGGATCCACGTGAATGGCAAAGGGCTGGGTTCGGGTTTTGGCGCCACTGGTGGCGATCACGACGCCGCTGAAATCGCCCTCGGTTGTGGGAGTGCCCTCCAGCGTGCCATCGCCGCTGAGTACGAGCCCATCCGGCAAAGTCCCGCTTTGCAACGTGAAAACTGGGCGGGGTGCTCCG
>CAZMSS010000277.1:0-3939 GCA_964568965.1 uncultured Verrucomicrobiota bacterium
GGAGGAAGAGTTTGTTAACCACTGATAGGGAAATGAAGAAATCTCGCCGACGAGAACTCCTTCGGAAAAGCTCAGGACAGATCTGGGTACGTTTGACGGAAATACAATGTTGCGGCATTTTCTCCGGGGTGAAATACACCCCGGAGAAAATGCCGCAACGGTGTGTTCCGGAAATCAGGGAACGAATAGGAAATCTTCTATTCCAGAACCATACGGCGCCATTCCAGCCTGTGAGGGCTTCCAAAGTTGATGAGATAACCCACCGACAGCCTGCTTGCCTTGAGATAGTTCATGAGTTGGGCCGCATTCTCAGGCGCCATGGCGGAAACCGCCTTCAATTCGATGATGATAGCGCCGTAGGCGACCAGGTCGGCCACGTAAACTTTCTTCAGCGTTCTTTCCTTGTAGCGCAGCTTAAGCTCCTGCTGTGAATAGAAGGGGATATTGCGTCCCTCGCATTCAATTTCCATGGCCTGCTGATAGACCTCTTCAAGAAACCCACAACCCAGCGTGTTGTAGACCTCAAAGGCCGCTCCCATAACATCATAGCCTTCCTTCTCGAGCATGGGTCCTCCTGTTAGTAGTTAAATATATACGTCATATAATAAATATCTAAAGGGTTGCAATGGATTTGTCGATGCATTGCCCTGACCGGTTCTGGGCGTGAAGGAGCCTCCGCCGATGGGATTTCTTCATTTCCCCATCAGTGGTTAAAAAACTTTTCTTTCTGTCTGGCTTTGGGATGCCGGGGATAGTCGTCGGGAAGAGGGGGGTTGACGGATCAATTGGGGGGCTTCTATACTCGGCGCCTTTCTGTGTGTCGGGAAACGGGAACGAGGATGTCGTCACCATGAGTTTTAAAGCAATCCGCAAGGATGTCTGCGAGGCCAACCGGGAACTTGAGAAGCTGGGCCTGATCTTTCTTGATCAGGGCGGGGCCAGCGCCATTGACCGGGAACAGGGTGTGGTGGTGGTCAAGCCGGCCGGCATTCCCCATGCCTCCCTGACGCCCGAGGAGTTGCTGGTCATGGATTTGACCGGGCGCTTGGTGGAAGGCTCCCTGCCCCCCGCGCCGGATATGGCGGCGCATCTTTTCATCTATCAGGCCTTTCGTGACATTGTCGGGATAGTCAACACCTTCAGCCCTTATGCGACCATGTTCGCGCAAGCGGAACGGTCGATTCCCTGCCTCGGCGTGGTCCATGCCAAAGTCTTCAAGGGAGAGATCCCGGTGACGCGCGCGCTTCGCAAGCCGGAGATTGAGCGGAATTATGAGAAGAGCCTGGGCGGGGTGATTATCGAGCGGTTTGCCCGCCTTGATCCCGCGGAGATTCCCGGTGCCCTCGTGGCCCACCACGGCGCTTACACATGGGGCCGGACCGTGGGCATTGCCGTGACGCGAAGCGCGGCGCTGGAGAAGGCCGCCCAGTTGGCCTACGGGACCCTTACCCTGGCGCCCCAGGCCCAGCCGATCCCGGGAATGCTTTCGGACCGGCACTTCTCCAAGGGTTGATCCTAGTGTAGTGCGTTGCGAGTGGCTGGTGTTATGCACACGGCTAGCGGCGGCGGAAATCGGGATTCACCACTGATTGGGAAATGAAGAAATCCAGATAAGTCAGGAGTCCTCGATATAGGGCCATTCGAAGGCTGGAAGAAAGGAAATGTTTTGCGATTTGTCAGGGCTGGGCTAGCTTGTGTTTTTCCAGAATGACCATCCATAGTCCCCAGCCCCGAAAAATCGCAAAACGGTTTTCTCCGGACATTGAGGAAGCATGAAGATTCGGTGAGGAGTCCAGCATTTCTTCAAATTAACCGGCGCACCGTTGCGGCATTTTTATGCGGTGGTATTGCCGCCGCATACAAATGCCGCAACATGTTTGCCTGCCACAAGGGAAATTGAAGGAGAAGTGTGCGTCCTGCTCTGGATTTCTTCATTTCCCAATCAGTGGTGAAAAAACTCTTCCCAGCCAGTCAGGATAGCGCAAGTCGTTTGTGAGACACCACGCTAGACGTAGTTTCCGCCGAATTGTTCCGCCACCAGCTTCTGCACTTCCTTTACCGCCTCCGCCTGGTCGGCGGGGCAGATGAGGGTCGCTTCCGGGGTGTGGATGACGATCAGGTCCTTGCAACCCACCGTCACAACCAGGTGGTTGGGATCACTCGAGGCCACGACCATGGACTCGCTCCGTAACAGCAGCGATTTCCCGCCGCCCGTCGCATTCTTATGGGCATCCTGAGGGCAGGTCAGGGCGAAGGACGGCCAGGATCCGACATCGAGCCAGCGGAGCGGCATCGGGACGGCCGCGACTTTCACGGTGCTGTCACGCGAGGCCGGCTCCATGACGGCGAAGTCGACGCTGATTTTCTTGAGGGTGGGGTAGACTTCGTTCAGTACGGCCTTCTGGTGCGGGGTGCCCCATGCGGCGGCGATTTTCTCGAGCCCGGCATAATTTTCAGGATGGTAGCGCCGGATGCAGTCGAGCAGGGTCTTGGCCCGCCAGACGAACATGCCGCTGTTCCACAAGTAACGGGTGGCGCCCGCCTTGAAATACTCCTCGGCGATCGGGGCGGCGGGCTTCTCCTTGAACTGCTCCACGATTCTGGCCCCGCCTCCGAGGTCTTTCCCCAGTTGGAGATAGCCGTAGGCTGTGGTGGCATAGGTCGGGGCAATGCCGAAGGTCACCAGTGTGTCGGGATGTTGTTCGGCAATCCGGTATCCCTGGTCCACAATCTTCAGGAACTCGGGGATCGGTTCGATGATGTGGTCGGCGGTGAAGACCGCGATGACGGCGTCGGGGTCGGACTTGGCGAGGATGGCGGCGCTGAAGCCCACGGCGTTAAGGGTGTCGCGTCCGCAGGGCTCACCGTGGAACTGGTTGGCGCCGAGTTCCGGCAGCGCCTTGCGCATGAGCGCTTCCTGCTTGTTGGCGGCGCAGATGTAGCGCTGGGCAGCGGGCACGAGCCCTTCCAGCCGGTGCGCGGCAATCTGGACCAGGCTTTTTCCCGCGATGAAGGGAAGGAGCTGCTTGGGGGTGTTGTCGCGGCTCATCGGCCACAAACGGGTACCGGCGCCGCCGGCCATGATCACGGCATATCTCATGTTACTTTCTCCTCATGTAAAATGCGGATTGGTCGGTCATCACGGCAATCTCGGCGGCACTGTAACGGTCCGCCGCCCGAAACGCCTGCTTCTGTTCCGGGGTTGCCTTCCCGGGCTCAACCATCCAAAGCCAGTTCCTGAACTCCTGGTGATTCTTGACCGCCGGGAAGACCCGCGCGTTCCAGAGACTGTCGGTTGTGGCGTCCGGGCTGAGCCCCACCGCCTCCATCCAGCGCAGCAGGGGCTGCCCGCAGAAGGTGCCTCCCTTGGAGGCGGACTCCTTGAAGGTGTCGCCTATCTCATAGCAACGGACAAAATGAACGGGCTCGCCGGCCCGGTTTCTGCCCGGGACGATATCCAGGCAGGCATTGGGCGGCAGGGCCAGCGGCTGGGTGATGTCGACGCCGACCACCACGTTCTGCCGGGGTACGGTCAGGGGCGCGGCGATCCGGCATCCTTCGACCCAGGCGTATGAGCCGGTGATGGAGCCGGTGGTGGAGATGCGGTTGTTGAGGGACAGGATGGTGTCGGCCGGGGTGGGGCGCGCCTGCATCGCCAGTCCGCTGGAGATCAACTGCTGCGTCGTGCCGAAATGCAGGAAAGCGCAATGCGGTACCACCTGGACATGGAACGGCATGGGGCGGAGGATATCGAACATCGGGTTCAGGGCGGTGTCATCCCAGGCCGATCCGCTGTTCCGGACGGTTTTCAGGTAATGTTCCCGTGTGGCTTCCCGTCCCGGTGCGCAACAGATTTCCCGGTAGAGGTCCATGCCCTGCGAGAACATCCTGGTCCTGTCTCTTATACACATCTCCGAGCCCACGAGACAGGCAGAAATC
>CAZMSS010000278.1:0-3915 GCA_964568965.1 uncultured Verrucomicrobiota bacterium
TGCTTGCTCCTGGCTTTTGCCGCCGGATGCCACTCCTTGCATTCCACTCCTGCAACCGCCCCATCCGACACCCCCACCAACCAACCGGCCGCCACGGCAACATCCCAGTCGGGCGAGGAAGAGGCGTACAAGCAGATCCGGATCCTCACCAAGACCATGTTGCTGGTGCGCCAGAACTATGTGGACGAAAACAAGGTCAGTTATTCCAACCTCGTCACCGCCGCCCTCAAGGGCATGCTCCAGTCCCTGGACCCCTTCAGCCAATACATGGAGCCGGTCGCCTACAAGGAGCTCAAGGAGGAGACGCAGGGTAAATTCGGCGGCATCGGCATCCAACTGGGGTTCAAGGACAATGTGCTGACGGTCATTGCCCCGATGGAAGATACCCCCGCCTTCAGGGCCGGAATATTGTCCGGCGACAAAATCGTGGAGATCAACAGCAACAAGACCGAACGGATGGACCTGCGCGATGTCATCTCCAGGTTGCGCGGGGATCCCGGAACAACCGTATCCGTCAAAGTCCTGAGGGGCGGGGAGTTTAAAACCCACACGCTCACCCGGGAGGAGATCAAGATTTCCAGCATCAAGGGAACCCGAATGCTGGATCCGGCCATCGGGTATATCCGGATCACCGAGTTCAGCGATCCCACAGCGCCGGCCCTGCAGGATGCTCTGGATAAACTCCTCGCCAAGGGCATGAAGGCACTGGTGCTCGACCTGCGAAACAATCCGGGGGGCCTGCTCTCCTCCTCGATACAAGTCAGCGAAAAGTTTCTCCCGAAGGGAACCCTGATCGTTTCCACCCGGGGGCGTGGCACCTCACCCCGGCAATTGGCCGCAACAGCCGGGGGTAAACTCCATTACACCGACCTTCCCATGGCCATCCTGATCAACGCCGGATCCGCCAGTGCGGCAGAAATCGTCTCCGGCGCCCTGCATGACAACAAGCGGGCCATCCTGGTGGGGGAAACATCCTTTGGCAAGGGGTCGGTTCAGAATATCATGCCGGTCGAGGATGGCGCCGCCGCCCGTATCACCACCGCGCGCTACTACACCCCCAGCGGCCAGTGCATCCACGAAAAAGGGATTGAGCCGGATATCGCCGTACCGGTTTCGTCCGACGAGTGGCAGAAGGTTCTTTTCAAGCGTATGGAAACTGAAACTCCTGCCGCTCTTGACCCAAAGACCCGCCCGGCGGATCTGGACAAAGTCTCGGACCGCCAACTGGATCGCGCCGTGGATCTGCTCAAGGGAATCATGATCTTCCAGGGGAAGAAGTAACCTGTGAACATCCTTGGCATCGAGACCTCCTGTGATGAAACCGCCGCCGCCGTGGTCCGTGACGGCCATGAGGTCCTCTCAAATATTGTCTACACCCAGATTGCCCATCACCGCCCCTATGGCGGCGTGGTCCCCGAAATTGCCTCGAGGAAACACGTTGAACACCTCCCGGAAGTCATCGCTGAAGCCGTGAAAACCTCTGGCGTCGGCTGGGATGGGCTGGACGCCATCGCCGTCACCCGGGGGCCGGGCCTGGCCAGTTCACTCCTGGTCGGATTGGCCGGCGCCAAGGGGCTGGCCATCCGGCTCAATAAGCCGCTGATCGGCATCAACCACCTGGAAGGCCATATCTATTCCATCTTCCTGGGGAACCCGGATATGCCGCCCGCTTCACTGTGCCCCTTCCTCGCCCTGATCGTATCAGGCGGGCACACCTGCTTCATCCAGGTCGACCGCATCGGAAGCTACACCATGCTCGGCCGCACGGTTGATGATGCCGCAGGCGAGGCGTTTGACAAGGGCGCCAACCTCCTGGGCCTGGGATATCCCGGCGGACCGGCCATTGACAAGGCGGCGCGGGAAGGCAACGCCGAATCCGTCATTTTCCCGCGCGGGTTTGTCCGCAAACTTCACGCACGCATGCCGGGCCTCACTCCGAAAAATTGCGTCAGCTTCAGCGGCCTCAAGACCGCCCTGCTTTATCACATCAAGGACCACCCCCTCGGTAGTTGCCCCGAGGCGGAGGTCAACAACCTGGCAGCCAGCTATCAGGAAGCGATTGTGGACACGCTGGCCCAGCGAGCCTCGCATGTGTCGGAATCCTCGAAGGTGCTGGCTGTCGTCGGCGGCGTATCCCTCAACAAGCGGTTGCGCGAAAAAATGGCTGTCGTGGCGGACAAGCGACGTCTTCGCCTGATTCTTGCCGCTCCCCAGTATTGCACCGACAACGCCGCCATGATCGCCGGTGTCGCCTTCCACAAATGGGGCAACCGCCAACCCCTCGATGAGGCGCTGGCCATGGACGCGGATCCGAATCTGGGGATTGGGGAGTGAGGCTCAAGCAGACATTCTGGATCAGCGCCGTGATGGTGCTCAGCGTCGCCGGATTGTGCTGGGCCGGCTGGTTCGACAGAAGCGACCGCCAGATTGTGATCGTAACCGGCACCCTCTCGGTCAAGGACGACACCGAACGGCACCTTGCCGAATCCCTCGCCAACCAGACCAGTGCCTGGCTGGATGAACTCGGGCTTCATCACAAGCGGTTGGCGGATGACGAAGTAACCCCCTGGCGCCTCCGGGGCGCCCGTGCCGTGATCCTGCCCTACAATCCATACCCCTCCCCGACCGAACTGAAAGCATTTGAGTCGGTCGTCCGGTCGGGCGGAATCCTTCTGGTCTTCTACGGAATGGATCCCGGTCTTGCCTCCCTGATGCAGGTCAGGATCGGCCCCTACCGCCGCGCTCCTGACAAGCAACCCTGGAACGGCTTCTCCTTCGACGGCTCCGCACTGGCGGGTCTTCCCGAATCCGTACAACAGTCATCCGACCACCTTGTTCCGGCTTTTCCCGACTCCGGCGCCGCCCAGATCATCGCCCGCTGGAACGATCGTCGCGGCCAGCCCACATCCGAACCCGCCTGGACAAGAAGCTCCTCCGGATTCTGGATGAGCCATGTCCTTCAGCCCGGTGATGATGAGAATATCAAACAAATGATGCTGGCCATGCTCGCCTCTGTCATGCCGGATGCCTGGCAAAAAGCCGCGGAGACGCTCTTGGCCCCGAAGCGTCCCTTCGGCGAGTATTCAACCTTGAAGGAGGCTGCAGCAGCACTGGGGCGCCCCCTCCCGCGAGTATCCCCCGCTTCCAAAACAGGAGGACCGGAATCATACCGCTTAGCGAAAGCCGACCTGGCCGACCTGACGCGGCACTATGCTCAGCACCAGGCAGCCGGAACCTCTTCGGCCATCCGTGCCATCTGGCTGGATGACAAAGCCATGGCGGGCCCTGAATCCTGGCCGGCCCTGGCAACCTCCCTTGCCAGCAACCGGATCAACACCGTTTTTCTCCATGTCGGCAATCCCCTCGCCTTGCGCACGCCCGGGGAACTTTTCCCACCCGTCATGGGCAATGAGAAAACGGCACAGCCCGTTATCCTCCATGCATGGTTACCCTGCCTGAATGTTGAAGATGCCACGAGGGAACAACTGGCACAGCTGCGCACCGAAAAACGGCTTCAGATCTCAGACACCGCCGAGGTCCTGCCTTGGCTATGTCCCTCCCACCCGGCCAACAGGCTCCTGCTGGCCGAGACAGCCACCACCCTCGCCCGGAGCGGAGTCTTCGCCGGCGTCCATCTGGATTACATCCGCTGCAAAAACAGCTCCGCCTGTTTCTGTGGCGGTTGCCGGCAGCGCTTTGAGCAAAGTCTGGGGCGCCCCCTTTCACAATGGCCCGCCGATGCCCGGTCAGGGGCATTTGCAGGACGATACCGCCAGTGGCGGGCCGCACAAGTTACGGCCTGCGTGGCTGCAGCCCGGGACGCCGTCAACGCGGTCAATCCCGCCATCAAGGTTTCCGCGGCGGTCTATGGCTGTCTCTTATACACATCTCCGAGCCCACGAGACAGGCAGAAAT
>CAZMSS010000279.1:0-3897 GCA_964568965.1 uncultured Verrucomicrobiota bacterium
CGGCGATGCCTGCCACGGCGGACACCGGGAAAAACCGGAACGCCAGTGGCAATCGCTCCCAATACATCGTTCCCAGGGCAATTCCGGCGACGGCCAGTGCCGCTCCCGAAGCCACGCCAAGCCCTGTCACGATCCAGAGGGCGATGGCCGACGCCAGCGCCACAAGGTGCACCCCGGCGGCGATCCAGCGGGAACCTGTTGGTCCGGCCGAAACCGGGATGCTGTGGACGCCCGTTTCCCTGTCCGATGCCAAGTCCTGTAAAGCATACAGTATGTCAGAGCCGCTGATCCAGCAGAAGGTGAAGAGCGTCAGGAACAGGAGGGCGGGCGGGGCCGTGGTGCCGCCGGTGACGGCCACATGCGCCCCGAGCGGACCCAGTGCCAGCGAGAGCCCGATCCCGAAATGGCAGAGGGGGGTGAACCGCTTCAGGAGCGAGTAGGAAATCAGCACCAGAGCGGGAATGGGCGAGAGTTTGAGGCAGACCGGCCCGAGGGCGGCGCAGGCCAGAAGGTAGAGGCCGAGCCCTGCCACCGCGACACTCCAAGCCTGGGCCGGGGTGAGTTTCCCGCTCGGCAGATCCCGGCTCAGTGTCCGCGGATTAAGGCTATCCAGCCGGTGATCCAGGATCCGGTTCATCGCCATGCCCAGCGTACGCGCCCCGAATCCGGCCAGAGCGATGAGCAGAAGGACCTGTAAGCCCGGCCAGTGATAATCGGCTCCGATCCAGGCCCCGGCAAACAGCAGTGGCAGGCTGAAAATGGTGTGCTCGACCTTGACGAAATTGGCCATCCTGCCCAGCAGGCTGTGTTTCGGCTCGCTGAAGTGTTCAAGACCCCGGACCACTTCCTGTGCCAGCGACTCCGAGACACGGGCGAGATTCCGCAGCAGATCGTCCCGGCCCGAATCGTTGGCCAAGTCACTGACGCCCTTGAGGAGATAACAGGGAATACCCTGCCGCTGGGCGGCTTGGGCCACGGCGTAGCCCTCCATGTCCACGATGTCGGCTTGGGCGGCCAGGCGTTTCCGGGGTTCGCCACCGAACACGGGGTCTTTGAGCGAGGCCAGTCTGGCGTGCGTGACGTGCTGCCAGGCGGAGCGGTTGGACAGGTTAAGGGAAGGGGCATTGCCGGCGTGGAGGATCGCGTTGCCATCCAAGGCTGCGGTGGCGAGGCACAAGTCGCCCGGTTTGAGGGACTCGGTCAAGGCGCCGCAGATCCCCGGATTGATGATGAGTCCAGCCCCGCGGTTGAGAATTGCATACTCGGTGGCCCTGGCGGCAGATTCAGGACCCATGCCACTGATCACGATCACTCCGCCCGCCCGTGTTCCCTGGGCGGGATACTCATAGGTGGGGAACGGCTCGTTCAGCCGTTTTTCAGCCTTCAGCAAGGCCAGGAGCGGCCGGGCCTCATCAAGGGTGGCCAGGATCAGGGCGATCACGTGATGCCTCCAGCGTGGCGCGGGAGGCTGAGTCTGGCGGTATTCCCTGATTTTGACATGCGGGTCACTTTACCGAAGTTGCGGGGGGCTGGAAAGCCCGATTCCCGGCATCATGAGGCTTGAAGGTCCGCATGGCCCGCCAGCACGATCGGCGAAAAGACTACGTAGCGTTTGCAAACGCTTGGGCTTGTGCTATTTTCCCGAACTGTAACGAACACTCTTGTGGTTATTCCAGAACGGGGGAGGGGATTATGAATATACTGAAGAATACTTCCATGGCTTGGGTTGGTGTGGCACTTGTCGCGTTGTCGGTGGATACATTGCGTGCGGAAGAAAAAGGCATCGATCATCCCTGGACCGTCAGCCTGGCGCTCGGCAAACTCGATACCGAGGGCGATTCGACTGTCAATGATGCCTACCTGGGCACGCTGTCGCTGGACTATTTTCTGTCGCCCAGGTTTTCAATCGAAGGGTCTGTGACCCTGGTGCCCCGGCTGACAGGAAACTCTTTTACTGATTTCACATCCGGCTCGCCTGAAGAGGTCAATCGACTGGAGGGTGAAACCGGCGCCTCAGACACCTGGGCGGTAGGCGCCGCCATTGATGTGTTGTATCATGTTTCTCCCTGGAAGCGGGTGGATCCGTATCTGTCCCTCGGCTATGGCGTTCTCCGATATGGCGAGGAGATCGGCGAAAATGACTATTACGACACAACACCGCGGGCTGGTGCCGGCCTCTTCTATCACCTTACCGACGCCGTGGCCGTTCGTGCCGATTATTGTTATTTCCTGAACGGAGCCTGGCGCAAGAGTAATTCAAATTCAAAGTTTGAGATCGGTCTTGCCTGTACCCTCGGGGCCAACAAGCCCGTGGTTTTGCCGACGTCAGTCGCGGCGCCGATTGTCGAGACAGCCATCGTGCCTCCAGCGGGCGTCGAGGCCGCCAAGCCGGTTGTGGTGCCAGTGGTATCCGACTCGAACAACAAGACTGACGATCGCGAGAAATATGTGCTGCACATCGAGTTCGCCGAGGGTAGTTCAAAACTCATGGCGCAATACTTTGAACACCTGGATGTGATCGGCGAGGTCCTGAAAGACACGCAGGACGTCACGGCGCGAATCGAGGCGCATTGCGACCAGCTCACCACCTCTTCCGATCGTCAGGCCAGGAGCCTGACGCAGAAGCGGGCCGAGGCTATCCGCGATTATTTGTCCGGCGGAAAATGGAAAATCGCGAAAAAGCGCATGGAAGCCGTTGGGTGTGGATTCAGTGCGCCAAGGGAAACCCCGGATTTGATTAATGGCAACCTGGCCAATCGCCGGATCGAAATCTATATCAATCGTCCTGCAGGCTCCGCGAAACGGGGCACGATCAATCCGGCAGGCAAATAAAAGCCTATCGCTGTTTGTAGAACGGCAGGTAGCGGTAGTAGACTTCCAGGCATAACGCCGCCGTGGCGGTGGTGTACACCCGACCGCCGCGTTCGCCCAGCACGCACACCGGATCCCAGCTGCCCTTGGCGGCCCCGCGCACAACCTGTCCGGTCAGAAGCGCCTTTACCAGGGCCTTGTTCCATGTGACAAACTCCGGTGCACCGGACATGTGCAGCGCCAGCGTGGTGTAGTACCAGGAATACAGGTTTATGCTGTTGTCCTTTGGCGACCACGCCGGCAAATGGGCCATGAGATAGGGAATGGTCTCGTTCTGGCCGCGCATACGCGTCTTTTCCTCCATCATCAACTGGCAGAACCAGCCTTCGGCTGTCATGGTGGGCGTGCCCCCATGTCCGGGCATATAGGCATAGAGCCCGCCTTCGTTGCCGCGCCGAACACAATCCAGCCATTCCTCAACCCACTGGAAATGCTGCGGCGAAATCTTGATGCCGGCAATCATGGCGCTCTTCAGGGCCAGTACCTGCCAGCCCGTCACGGACGTGTCACTGTTTTTGCGAGGTTCATATCGCCAGCCCGCCCCGGGATTTTGTGCCTTCAAAATAAAATCCACGGCCTTTTCAATGGGTTCCAGAAGGCGTTTGTCCCCCGTCAGGGAATAGGATTCGCACAGGGCCGCGGTTGCCATCGCCTGTCCATACATCTGGCCTTCCCGCTGCAGGTCGCCGTTCGCCTTCTGTCCGTCCACCAGCCAGTTCAGCGCCTTGCGAACGGACTCCTTGTGCTCACCTTTCACATGCGTATACCCGGCTCCCAGGTAGGAGAGCAGGCACAATCCGGTGAGCGCCACGTCATCCTCGCTCCGGTCGCCGCCCCCCCCGCAGCGGGAGAGGGATTTGAAACCGTCCACATCCCAGCGACCATCATCGCTCTGAGCCCCGGCCAGCCAGATGAGTGCATCTTCAACAGCCTGTTCGGTCTTGTCCGACCCGCCCAGTTGACGGATGATTTCCTTGCGTTTTTCCGGGGTTCTGAGCTTGTACAGCGCTTTTTCGGGCACGGTTT
>CAZMSS010000280.1:0-3843 GCA_964568965.1 uncultured Verrucomicrobiota bacterium
TACACCTCTCTATTCGTCGGCAGCGTCAGATGTGTATAAGAGACAGGTTGTGATCAAGGGGCGGCTGGCCGTGGAGCAGCCGGCCCGGCTGTCATGGCAGGTGGTGGAGCCGATCCGCTACAACATGGTGCTGGATGGCGCGGTCCTGAGGCAGTGGGACGAGACCACCGGCAAGGTGCAGACGATGTCGCTGGCGGGCAATCCCGTGTTCAAGGTGGTGGTGACCCAGCTTCGCGCCTGGTTCTCCGGCCAGTTCGACCTGTTGACCAAGGATTTTGATGCCCGGGCCGATGCCTCGGCCGCTACCCCGAAAATCATCTTCACCCCCCGGGAGGGGAGTTTCGCCTTCAAGGTCATCGAGCGCGTGGTGCTCACCTTCCGCGAGGATCGCCGTTATATCCATGACATGCTGATCGAGGAGCGGACAGGCGACCGTACCACCATGATCTTCACCAATTCGATCCTCAATGCCGCCATTCCCGCCTCGGCATGGGAGGTCAAGCCGCATGGACGGTAGCCTTTTCCTCCGTGTCTTCGCCGTATTGGAACGCCGGCGGAATCTGGTTATCGGGTTGTTGTGCACCCTTCTCGCCATTGCCGGGTTGAGCCTGCTTCGCATCCGGTTCGATAATACGCTGGACCTGATGCTCCCGACCGGCAGCCAGGCCCAGCGGATGATGGCTTTTCTGCGGGAGGCCAATTTCTCCAACAAGATTGTGATCTCCCTGGAGGCGCGCGACACGGATGAGGCGCGCGACAAACTGATGGTGGCCTCCGACGAGCTGGTTGCCTCCCTTAAGTCTCCCCTGATCGGCAAAGTGGTCTCCGGTTTCTCCGCACCGGACCTGATGGCCGACGCCGGTTTTTTTCTCCGTTATGCGCCCCAGATCCTGACCTCCAACGACCTTGTTTCGATCGACGCCGAGCTGAATTCCGGCGGCATCAGCGGGGTCGTGCAGCGGCTCTACTATCAGCTTCTGAAGCCCGAGGGCATGTTCATGGCCCGCGCCATCCGCTCGGATCCCCTGGCCATCAACCAGATGATCCTGGGGCGGCTGGAGAAACTCTCCACCAGCATGGGCTACGATGTCACCATGGAGAACGGCCATTTCATCAGCCGTGACGGCCGCCACACCATGCTCCTGCTGGAGACGGTCGTGCCGCTTACCGATGCCGCGGGGGCCAGAAGCGTCCTTGATTTCCTGAATGAAAAAATCACCAGGCTTCCGCCGGGCATCACGGGCACGCTGGTTTGCGGCCACACGCATGTGGTGAGCAATGAGGACACCATCAAGCGGGACCTGGGCGTGGTGCTCTCGCTGGCCTCCATCGCCTTCATCATTCTCTACATCGGCTTCTTCCGGGACATGCGGGCACTGTTGATTTTCCTGATCCCGGCCCTTGCCGCCGTGGTGGCACTGGCCGTCACCGCCCTGATGTTCCCGCGCCTCTCCTATTTTGTCATCGCGTTCGGTCCGGTGATCGCGGGGATCGCCGACGACTACGGGATTGCCGTTTATGTGGCAATCCGGCACGGGGCGAACCGGGCCGAGTCCGTGCGGCACATGCTCTCCCCGGTCACGGCCGGAGCGCTGACCACCACCGGTATTTTCTTCGCGTTTTTCTTTTCCCGCATCCCCGGCTATTACCAGCTGGCCTGGTTCTGCATCCTGAGCCTGCTCCTGACGGTGGTGCTGGCGCTCTATTTTCTCCCTCTCTTCCTCAAGCCTGGCAAGACTCCTGAGGAACACGATGCCACCCCATCTTTCATTCCCCCGAAACACTCCAAAGCCGCTCTTGCCGTTTTTGCCCTCCTGTTCGTGCTTGCCGGCGCCCTCGCCACCCGGGTCAGGTTCGACAGCGACATCACGCGTCTCGACGGCACGGCACCTGCCATTCTCAAGGCCGAGGACGAGTTCCGGGCGGTATGGGGGACGGGTGAGAAAAAAGAGGCAATCCTGGCGGTGATGGGGAATAGTTATGAGGACGTTCGCGAAAAGACCGATGCGGTCTATGAGGCGGCGGTCGCCGCGGTGGGCGCCACGCAGATCGTGAGCCTGGCCTCCGTGTGGCCTTCGGGGAAAACCCGGGCGGCGCGGGCCAAGGCGTGGACGGAGTTCTGGCGCGCCGGGCGCGAGGAGAAGTTGCGGGGATTGCTGGCGGAGCAGGGGGCAATCCGCGGGTTCGCGACCAATGCCTTCGACCCCTTCTTTGAGCACCTGTATGACGGGGCATCCCTGATTGATGAGCCGGTCTCGAACCGGGTGCTGGTTAATCTCAAGGATCGCTTTGTCCAGACTCCCAACGGGCGATACCAGACCCTGTCCTTTTTCCCCGACACACCCGGGGTGGGGGCGGCATTGGAGCGGAGCGTGAAGGATCGGAAGGACACCTTCATTGTCTCCCGCACGGCGTTGGGTTCCATTCTGTCGGATGCGTTTACCGGGGAAGTTGTCCGGACCTCGTTATTGGCGGGCGTGATGATTATCCTCACCGCCTGGCTGTTCATCCGCAGCGTTCCGCTGACGATGATCGCCCTGTCGCCGGCGTTTACGGCCGTTGTCGGGCTGCTGGCCGTCATGGAGGTGGCAGGCAGGACCCTCAACGTAGCCAACCTGATTTCGGGGATAGTGGTGTTCGGGCTCAGCATTGATTTCGGGATGCACATATTGCATGCGTGCCGGCATCCCCAGGGGCGGCATGCCCGGGTCGGGGTCACGTTTGCGGCGATCACGACGGTGATGGGTGCCGCGGTGCTGCTGCTGGCGCACCATCCTGCGCTGTATTCGATCGGGCTGACCCTGACCCTCGGGGTGGGGTTTGGTTACATGGCTGCCATGTGGATCGTGCCGGTGCTGTATGGGGTGTTCGGGGACAAAAAATGAACATCGAACAGTCAACAGTCAACATTCAACGTCGAACTCATAATCTCGTCACCAGACTCAAGGAACTTCGATGTTCGAAGTTGACTGTTGACTGTTCGATGTTCGTTTTCCTTCTTTTGTTCCTCGCGTCCTGCCGGACGGTGCCTCTGCTTCCGCCTGCCGAGGCCGGGAAGATTCCTGCGGCATTCGAGGCCGGTTTACCGGACTCCTTCAAGGCGCAGCAGACGCTGGTTTTTGAGTTCAAGCCGCACTGGTGGTGGCCGACGATCCGCATGACGGCGCTCGGCTATGCCACGGTCAACCGGAAGACCGGCGATTATGCCGTGGTGTGCCTGTCGCCGCTGGGGGTGAAGTTGTTTGATGTGGCCTGCTCGAACGGGGTCACAACCACCCGCCTGATGATCCCGGTGCCCGGTGATCAGTCCGCCATGGGCAAGGCCATCAGCGACGATATCAGTAACCTCTATTTCAACCTGACCCCCCCGGCGGATGCGGATGTGAAGCAGAGGGGAGAGCGGGTGATATTCCGGGGTACGCAGGGCGAGTATGAGTTCAACGGCACTTCCGGCGAGCTTGTCCGGAAAGTTGTTTGGGCCAAGGAGTCCCGGAGCACCCTGACCTTTGGCGATTACAGGCGGCAGGCCGGCTTAACCTACCCGGCGACGATGACGCTGGAGAACCATCGCCGCCGCTACCGTCTCATGATCAAGACGGTGAAGCTGGAGTGTCTGCCTGCCTGGGCGGGGCAAACTCCATCAGAAAAACCCTGATGCTGGAATCAGGGTTTGTCTGATTGTTTTCTTTGCAACACTTAGGCATAATCTTGATTCCCATATATTGGCTTATATCAATTATTTGGGATGAGCATGCATATTTGACGGGGACGGAGTCTGCCCAAATGAGAAACCGAATTCATACCTTAATACCAGTATTAGCCGTGCTGATGCTTGGGGTATTT